>JAQSWE010000113.1 GCA_029266795.1 Alphaproteobacteria bacterium
TCGGTATCACAGAGGCTTAAAAAATGAGAGGCCGGGGTTACGGGCCCGGCCTCTCTTACACACTCTCTATTAGAAACTTCTTCAACACCACGGAGATGGTTTTTGTCGAAGACTCCCGAATATCAAAGCGGCAGATTCGAGTCAAAAGAAAATATGAAAATATTCTGTCTTTCTTGAGCCCGTTCCCAAATTGACTCGATAAATCAGGGGGCGTGGGATAAATTGAGCCATCAAAAAAAGGGACAAGAAAATGGCAGATGCTCAATACGATGTGGTGGTGATCGGCTCCGGCCCCGGCGGCTATGTCTGCGCGATTCGCGCGGCGCAGCTGGGTCTCAAAACGGCCTGTATCGAAAAGGACAACACGCTGGGCGGCACTTGCCTCAATGTCGGCTGCATCCCGTCCAAGGCACTGCTCAGCGTTTCCGAGAAATATGCGCAGGCCTCCCATGATTTCGATGCGCTGGGCATCGAGGTCGGCACGCCCAAAGCCAACCTGAAAAAGATGATGACGCATAAGGACAAAGTCGTTGCCGCCAACACGCAAGGCATCGCCTTCCTGTTCAAGAAGAACAAAGTCGATCATCTGGTCGGCACCGGCACGATCACGGGCGCAGGCACGGTCGAAATCAGCGGCAAGGACGGCAAGAAAACCATCACCGCGAAAAACATCGTCATTGCGGAAAAAATTCCTGCAACGATGGCGGTGATCGGCGGCGGCGTCATCGGGCTGGAACTGGGCTCCGTCTGGCAGCGCCTTGGCACGAAAGTGACCGTGATCGAATTCATGGATCGCTTGCTGCCCGGCTCCGACCTTGAAGTCTCGAAAGAGATGAAAAAGCTCATGACCAAACAGGGCATGGAACTAAGACTGTCCACCAAAGTGACGGGCGCGCAAACGTCGAAAGACAAAGTGACGCTGACATTGGAACCCGCCAATGGCGGCACAGCCGAAAAGCTCGAGGTTGAAAACGTACTGCTCTCGATCGGCCGCCGTCCCTATACGCAAGGCCTCGGCCTCGAAAAAGCGGGCGTGAAGGTCGATAACCGCGGCCGCGTGGAAATCGATGATCATTTCCAGACCAATGTCCCGGGCATCTATGCGATCGGCGATGTTGTGCGCGGTGCCATGCTGGCCCACAAGGCGGAGGACGAAGGCGTTGTGGTTGCCGAAATCATCGCGGGGCAGTCCGGCCATATCAATTACGACGCAATACCGAGCGTTGTTTACACCTTCCCCGAAGTCGCCTCCGTTGGCAAAACGGAAGAACAGCTGAAAGAAGCCGGCATCGAATACAAATCCGGCAAATTCCCCTTCATGGCGAATGGCCGCGCCCGCGCCATGGCGGCGATTGACGGCTTCGTCAAGATTCTTGCCGACAAGAAAACCGACCGCGTGCTGGGCTGCCATATCGTCGGGCCGGAAGCGGGAACATTGATTGCGGAAGTGGCGCTTGCCATGGAATTCGGCGCTTCTGCGGAAGACATCGCGCGCACATGTCATGCACACCCGACCTTGAACGAGGCGGTGAAGGAAGCGGCTCTCGCCGTCGACGGTCGCCCCATTCATATTTAAGGAGCTATCCCATGAAAGCGCAAGCCGTTGCCAACAAGCGGATCATCCGCGCCGCACATGGGAACAAGCTGACAGCGAAAAGCTGGCTGACCGAAGCGCCGCTGCGGATGCTCATGAATAACCTCGACCCCGATGTCGCGGAAAACCCCGATGAACTGGTCGTATATGGCGGCATCGGCAAGGCGGCGCGTAACTGGGAATGTTACGATCGCATCGTTGAAACGCTCACCAACCTGAATGCGGATGAAACCCTGCTGATCCAGTCCGGCAAGCCGGTCGGGGTATTTAAAACACATGAAAATGCACCGCGTGTGCTGCTGGCAAATTCAAACCTCGTCCCCAACTGGGCGAACTGGGCCCATTTCCGCGAACTGGATGCCAAGGGCCTGATGATGTACGGCCAGATGACGGCGGGCAGCTGGATTTATATCGGCACTCAAGGCATCGTGCAGGGCACATATGAAACTTTCGTTGAAATGGGCCGCCAGCATTTTGGCGGCGACCTGAAAGGAAAGTGGATTTTGACCGGCGGCCTCGGCGGCATGGGCGGTGCGCAGCCGCTGGCAGCGACCATGGCAGGGGCATCGCTGCTCGGTGTGGAATGCCAGCCAAGCCGCATCGAACGCCGGCTTGCAACAGGCTACCTTGATAAAAAAGCCTCCACGATCGACGAGGCGATTGCCATTATCGAAGCCGCGCATGCAAAAGGCGAAGCGGTTTCGGTTGGGCTGCTGGGCAACGCTGCCGAAGTCTTCCCTGAACTGGCGAAGCGCGCCAAGTCAGATAAAAAGTACCGCCCTGACGCGGTGACAGACCAGACATCGGCGCATGACCCGCTGAACGGTTACCTGCCGGAAGGCTGGAGCTGGGCGGATGCTGAAAAGAAGCGCCATAATGCTCCGAACGATGTAATCGCCGCGGCAAAAAAATCCATGGCGAAGCATGTACGCGCGATGCTTGAATTCCATCACATGGGCATACCGACTTTCGACTACGGCAACAACATCCGTGCGATGGCGGAGGAGGAAGGCGTGGCAGATGCTTTCGATTTCGAAGGTTTTGTGCCCGCATATATCCGCCCGCTCTTCTGCCGCGGCGTTGGCCCGTTCCGCTGGGCGGCGTTATCCGGCGATCCCGAAGACATCCGCAAGACGGATGCGCGCGTGAAGGAATTGCTGCCGGATAATAAACATCTGCATAACTGGCTCGACATGGCCCAGAAACGCATCAAGTTTCAGGGCTTGCCCGCCCGCATTTGCTGGGTCGGATTGGGCGACCGCGCGAAGCTGGGCCTTGCATTCAACGATATGGTGGCATCGGGCGAATTATCCGCGCCCGTCGTCATCGGCCGCGACCATCTGGATAGCGGATCCGTCGCAAGCCCCAACCGCGAGACGGAAGGCATGAAGGATGGATCGGACGCGGTTTCCGACTGGCCGTTATTGAATGCGCTTCTCAATACCGCCAGCGGCGCGACATGGGTGTCGCTCCATCATGGCGGTGGTGTCGGCATGGGCTTTTCGCAGCATTCCGGCATGGTCGTGGTGGCGGACGGTACGCCTGAGGCTGCGGAACGGCTGAAGCGCGTGTTGACCAATGACCCTGCAACCGGCGTCATGCGCCATGCGGATGCGGGCTATGACGAAGCAATTGATTGCGCGAAAGAAAAAGGCCTGCATTTACCGATGGTCGATTAACGTTTTCATGACGGAGAATTTTGATGCGTAACCTTGTGATCAAGCCGGGCGAAGTGACATTGTCGATGCTGCGCACGATTGCCAAGCATCATGTGCCGATCACACTCGACCCCTCCGCCTATCGCCGCATCGACCTTTCCAAACGCCTTGTCGATAACGTGATCGAAGAAGGCAAGCCCGTTTACAGCATCAATACCGGCTTCGGCGCGCTGGCCAAGGTGCGCATCCCGCCCCACCAGTTCGCGAAACTTCAACGCAACATCGTATTGTCACACGCGACGGGTGTCGGCAGGTTTCTTGATGACGATATCGTACGCCTTATTATGCTGCTAAAGATCAACGCGCTGGCGCAGGGCTATTCCGGCGTTCGCCGCGAGATCATCGATTTCCTGATCACGCTCTACAACAATGAAGTTTATCCGTGCATCCCTGAAAAAGGTTCGGTTGGCGCGTCGGGGGACCTTGCGCCGCTGTCGCATCTGGCGCTGCCCATCATCGGCGCGGGGCAGGTGCGTGTGCATGGTATTCTTTGCGATTCCAAGCCGGAGTTGAAGAAAATCGGATTGAAGCCGATGGATCTGGAACCCAAGGAAGGCCTCGCACTTCTGAACGGCACTCAAGTGTCTACCGCGCTTGCCATCCGCGGATTGCTGCGGGCCGAAGAATGCTTCGCCGGCGCTGTCGTTGCGGGCGCGATGACGGTCGATGCGTTCAAAGGCTCAAGCACGCCGTTCGATCCCGATATCCAGAAAGTTCGCCGTCAAAAAGGGCAGATTGATGTCGCGAAAGTCTATATCAACCTGCTGAAGGACAGCGCCATTCGTGCAAGTCATGCAGGCGACCATGACGAGCGCGTGCAGGATCCTTATTCCATCCGCTGCATGCCGCAGGTGATGGGCGCATGCCTGGACCATATCCGTTTTTCCGCCGATATCTTCCTGCGCGAAGCAAATGCGGTGACCGACAATCCCCTCGTCATGCTCGATACCGGCGAAATCAAATCGGGCGGCAATTTCCATGCGGAGCCTGTTGCTATGGCTGCGGATTCTCTTGCCTTGGCGATTGCCGAAATCGGCAATATGAGCGAGCGGCGTATTGCGATGCTGATCGACAGCAAGATCAGCGGCCTGCCCGCATTTTTGGTCAAGGACGCGGGGGTTAATTCCGGCTTCATGATCGCGCATGTCACGGCGGCGGCACTCGCTAGCGAAAATAAATGCCTTGCCCACCCCGCTTCCGTCGACAGCATCCCGACTTCCGCCAATCAGGAGGACCATGTCAGCATGGCGACCTATGGCGCGCGACGGCTGAACGAAATGGGCTCCAATACCGCGAATATCGTCGGCATTGAATTGCTGGCCGCGGCGCAGGGCATGGATTTCCACAAACCGCTCAAGACCTCCAAGTCGCTGCAGGCTGCGGTAAAGCTGATCCGTGCGCAAGTCAGTCATTATGACGAGGACCATTACTTCGCACCCGATATCCGCATCGCGACACGTCTCGTGGAAGGTGGCAGCTTCCTGCCCTTCGTCGGGCGCAGCCTGTTGCCGTCGTTGTATTCCTGATGAAGCGGTTCAATCTCGTTCGTGGCGACAGCCCGCTGCTGATCAGCATCCCGCATATGGGCACTTTTCTGCCGCCTGACCTGAAGCACCGCATGACGCCGGAGGCCCTGCGCCTCTCCGATACCGACTGGCATGTGGATAAACTCTACTGGTTCGCGCAAGAGATGGGCATCAGCATGCTGATGGCAACCCATTCTCGCTACGTCATCGACCTTAACCGTCCGCAGGACGATCAGCACCTTTATCCGGGGCAGGTAAAAACCGGCCTTTGCCCGCTGGAAACCTTTGACGGTGAAAAATTGTACAAAGAGGGCGAAGAACCCGACGACATAGAAAAGCTCAACCGCGTTGTTGCCTATTGGCAGCCGTATCACGAGACAATCGAGGCCGAGCTGACGCGCATCAAGCAACGCCATGGCTATGCGATATTATATGACGCCCATTCCATCCGAACCGAGGTGCCGCGCCTGTTCGATGGCAAGCTCTGGGATTTGAACCTTGGCACCGCGCATAACAAAACCTGTGGCGTGGGAATGGGCGAAGCTGCCCTTGCTGCTGCGGCGTCGGGCAGTTATTCGTCCATCCTCAATGGCCGTTTCGTGGGCGGATACATTACGCGCAATTATGGCCAGCCGGAAAATAATGTTCATGCGATCCAGATGGAACTGACCTGGGGCAATTATATGGATGAAAATCAGCCCTATCTATACCGCCCTGACAAGGCGGAGAAACTGCAGCCGGTGCTGAAAAATGTGCTTCAGGCAGTGATCGACTGGGGCCGCAAGGCTTATCCTTAGGGATTGACCGACGTTTCCTTCAGGCGCTGCACCATGCGGTCATCCAGCATAAAATGGATATCCACTGCCGCGCCGTCCGGTATCTGCACCTTGATGATGCTGTTCACGCGGTCCCCCTCGCGCGCAAGCCGCGCCTCGGTCATATCGACGCGAAAATACTGCTCGATCAGGATGCGTTGTTCATCTGTCGTGATGATCTTGAAGGCAGTCGCGGGTGTGCGCCCATCACCAGTGGCAACCACGCAGTCCAGCAGCGCCTTGGCCGCTTTTTTCTCGAGCTTGTTGTCGATGTAGTCGATGCCCTTGCCGAAATCGGGAAGGGGACCATCCATGCCCTCCTTCAATAATTCGCGGTTCCATTTATAGAGATAAGCGGCATAGCGGTGCGCGCCCTGGTTACCGAAATGCTCGTGCATGAACCGTTTGAATTTCTCGACAGATTCTTTTGATTTATCAAGAATCATCCTCTTTCCGGCCTCTTCGGCTTTCTGCGATTGTCCGGGGTTGCCGAGGGCGCGGTAGAAGGACGTGTCAGGATATAAATCGCGGATCTTGCACCACTTCGCTGTTTCGGGCGCGGCGATGGCTGCATCGACCAGCGCCAGATACTCCGTGTCTTTGTCGGCCGCGTAAACGACGGGAGCGCAAAGAACCAAGCCGAGGATGAATGCTGACATGAGTGCGCGCATGAGTGACTCCTATTCAGGTTCTTGCGGGTGCCAGTCGCCACCCAGCATCACGCCATGGCACGGGCTGTGGCCGAAAGCATAGCTGAGCTCGCGGGGATGCTTAATATCCCAAAGCGCGATGTCCGCAGCTTTCCCTTTTTCGAGTGTGCCGCATATTTTATCGTATCCCAGCGCCTTCGCCGCATGGCGTGTCAATCCCGCCAAGGCTTCCTCGGGCGTCATGCGGAACAAGGTACAGGCCATATTCATCATCAATACGGGGGAAAGTACGGGTGAGGTGCCCGGGTTGTGATCGGTCGCAATCGCCATCGGCACGCCATGCTGGCGGAATTGTACGATGGGTGGCAACGTTTTTTCGCGCAGGTAATAAAATGCGCCCGGCAGCAGCACGGCGACTGCACCCGACTTCGCCATGGCGGCAACACCTGCTTCACTGACATATTCAAGGTGATCTGCCGATAGTGCGCCATATTCTGCTGCCAACTCAGCGCCTTTCATATCCGATAACTGTTCAGCATGCAGTTTCAGAGGCAGAGTGAGCGACTTGGCGGTGTCGAAAATCTTGCGTGTTTGCCCAAGCGTAAACCCGATATTCTCGCAGAAGGCATCCACCGCATCGATCAGTTTCTCGGCATGCAAGGTCTTCATCATATCGCAGACGAGGTCGACATATTCATCTGAACGGCCCTTGTATTCCGAAGGCACGGCATGTGCGCCCAGAAAGGTGCGCTGAATGCGAAAACCGGTCTCTTCGTGCAGCCTTGTGGCGACGCGGAGCAATTTTCTCTCGGATTCGAGATCAAGGCCATAGCCGGATTTGATTTCTACAGTGGTTGTGCCGTCGAAAAATAATTCACGCAGACGCGGCAATGCCAGTTCGAATAATTCGTCTTCACTCGCCGCACGAGTAGCCTTTACCGTTGAGGCGATGCCGCCGCCCGCACGTGCGATCTCTTCGTAGGAAACACCCTGCAAGCGCTGCTCGAATTCGAGTGCGCGGTTGCCGGCATAGACAAGATGCGTATGGCAGTCGATCAACCCCGGAGTCGCAACGCGTCCGCCTGCATCCAGTACGTAATCGCAAAGCTGATCGGGCGCGTCAGGCAGGGAGGCCGCGGGGCCGATGAAGGCGATTTTCCCATCCTTCACGCCGATTGCAGCTTTATTGATAATGCCGAAGCCTGTTTGCTCCGCCATCGTCGCTGCTGTCACGTTTTTCCAAAGAGTGTCGAACATTGATTTGGCGCTTCCCCGTCTATATTATCTTTTATAGTAAATTTTACGCGCGAGGGATAGCCCGTGACCACACTGTTTGCAGAAACGGCCCTGTTGCCTGACGGATGGGCCGACAACGTGCTGGTCGAAATCGACAAGGAAGGCTGGATCGTCGGCGTCGATACCTTCAAGACGATGCCCCAGAATAGCGCCGATGTCGAAATCATCCACGGGCCGCTGATTCCCGGCATGCCCAATATCCACAGCCATGCTTTTCAGCGGGCCATGGCAGGCCTCGCAGAGCGCGCCTCGGGCAAAAAAGATACATTCTGGAGCTGGCGCGATACGATGTACCGTTTCCTTGCGTTTCTGGAGCCGGAGGATATGCAGGCCGTAGCGGCGCAATGCTACGTCGATTTGCTGAAGGCGGGGTACACATCCGTCGGGGAATTCCACTATATCCATCATCAGCTGGATGGCCGCCCCTACGACAATAAATCGGTGATGTCGCAGGAAGTCATACAGGCGGCCCTCGAGACCGGAATTGCCATCACGCATCTGCCGTCGCTTTACGCCTATGGCGGCTTCGGCGAAACGCCGCCTGCGGAAGGCCAGCGCCGCTTCATCAATAACGTGCCCGCCTTGATGCGCATCATCGAGGAATTGCATGGGGAGTTCAAGAACACGCCCCAGGTAACGATCGGTCTCGCGCATCACTCGCTGCGCGCCGTATCCCCCGGCATGTT
>JAQSWE010000114.1 GCA_029266795.1 Alphaproteobacteria bacterium
TCTAAAAAAGAACAACAACCACAAGGTGATTTAGAATGACCACCAAAAACACCCCTCCCCTCATCGGCGTCTATCCCGGCACGTTCGACCCGATCACGCTGGGGCATCTGGATATCGTGGAACGCGCGATGAAGGTGATCGACCATCTGGTGCTGGCGGTGGCGGAGAACCCCGGCAAGGGCCCGCTGTTTTCGGTGGAGGAGCGCATCGCGCTTGCCCAGACCGACCTTGCCAACAACAAGAAAATCGCCGGCAAGTCGTTCGAGGTTGTGTCCTTCAACGAGCTGCTGATGGATTTCGTCGTCAAGAAAAACGGCCGCGTCATCGTGCGCGGGCTTCGCGCCGTCTCCGACTTCGAATACGAATTCCAGATGGCGGGCATGAACTCGTTCCTGAACGACGAAATCGAAACCGTCTTCTTCATGGCGCAGTCCAAGCACCAGCTGATTTCGTCCCGCTTCGTCAAAGAAATCGCAAGGCTCGGCGGCAATGTCCGCCATTTCGCGACGCCGAATGTGGTGTCTGCGCTGAAGAAGAAATTCAAGAATTAAGGCTGCGGCGCTTTATTGGCCTTGGGCGAGGTAGATTTAGGCCGCAACGCCTTCACCCGTTCCAACACCTGCGCCGGTGCCAAAGTCTCCAGCGCGCCGAATTTCGGCGGGGTGAGAGATTTCGGATCGGCATCCTGCTCCACGGTTTTCAGGCGGGGATTGTCGCGGTTGATCTGCTCCACCTCTCCCTGTATCTGCAGAGCTGCGTCGAGATTGCTGAGGCGTAACCCCAGCGCGGGGTCGCGCTTGTCGGCAGGAGTCATGTAATCAATCATGCTGAGGCTGATAAAGGCCGTGATGCGGTCGTTTTTCAACCCCGCCTCCGCCGCCCCATTCACGATCGCCGCCGGATATTCATCGACCAGCGTCACGCGCGCGCCCGTCGCCGCATCAATCTTGTGAATGCGCAGCCGGTCGGCGTTCTTGCCCTCGTGCTTCACGTCAAAATCCAGTTCCACCGCCAGCAGTGATTTATCGGCGGCTTCGTACCATGCCGTCACGCGGCGATGCTGGTCGGGAAAGACGTAGGATGCATTGAAGCGCATCGTCAGCCCCTGTTCCGTGCGGAACGTCGCATTTAGCTCATAAATCACATCGGTCGCATTGACGCTCAGATACCCGTTCTTCGCCGCGCCCGTTTCCAGCGCAAGGCTGCCCTGCCCAAACATGTCGCTGACGACCGACATCGCATGGACGGATTCCGACGGCACGCCGATGGAGGGCCGCGTGTCGCCGGTGCGGTTCTTGCCCCAGATGGCGTCAAAGCCGATGAGCTTTACGTCATCGAATAACGGCAGCAATTCCTGCAGCCGGTCGAAAACGGGACTAAAATTGATGACGGTGTTCATGCTCAGGTATCGTGCGCGCAATTCCGGCTCGATCTCCTGCGCTTCCGACAGCAGCGCGGTCAGCGGCTTTTCGCTCAAGACCGCTTTCAGATCGGGCGCATTTTTAAACAGCGTGCGGAAGGCATCGATATGCTGGTCGTCGTTAAACGCCATCAGCGCGACCTGCGGCGATGCATCGGCCAGCGCCGCGTCAATATCGGAAAACTTTTTTACCTGCGCGGGCAGCCGCTGCAGTTTCTGCGCATCGCGGTCCACCGCGGATATATCGAGGCGCAGGCCATAGCGCGGAAACAAAACCTTGTCCGATACCTCGATCAGGGACGCGATATGCCGCTCCCCCATCACCCCCGCGCCCAGCACGAGCACGGGAATCGTTTTCCCGCCCGCCTTGGCCTTATCCGTGAATGTATCGTGCAGCATGAGAACTCCCTGATGGGATGACTATAATACATAAGACGTAAAAAAGCATGAACGCCACAGCAAGCTATTGAATTCGTTTACTATAACGATTTTTCATTTTTAAATTTACAAGTTAAGTAAATGCGCGTATAAACTTGACGCTGGCCGGGATTTTCTTCTATATATCCCAGTCGCTTAATACCGTGATTCCGTAGCTCAGCGGTAGAGCATCTGACTTTTAATCAGAGGGTCCTGGGTTCAAATCCCAGCGGGATCACCATTTCTCTCCCCTTCCCTTAAACCGTTCTTAATACCGCCTCGCCTACGATGGAACTGCATTATCGCGTTCCGCAAAGGGCATCCCCATGTTTTCGAAATTGTTTTTTGGTCTGGCGTTCATTTTTACTCTCACCACTGCCCAGCCGGCCACCGCCGAAACGCCGCCCGCTTTCAAGGACAAAGAATACCTTGCCGCCGTCGATGCCGCGATAAAGGCGCAAGGCGCGGCCGACTGGAAAACCATCCGCCAGCTTTACATCGAGAGCTCATTCTACGACAAAGCCCGCCGGCACGGCATGGGCGGCACGCTGATGAGCGATTTCGGCCGCAAGGCGGCGGAGACAAAAACGCCGGAAGCAATCGCGCTCTACAAGGAGAACGCGCGCAAATACGCGGGCGCGATGGACACGCATGTTGAAGCCTTCGGCCTGATCGAGAAATACAAATCCGACTTCCTCGACCTCGCCTATAGCAAAGCCGCTTTCAAGGGGTTGCTCGACGCGCTGATGGCAACCGGCGACGGGCGCAGCATGAAGACAGCCTTCAAGGTCGCCTCGACCAGCGAGGAATATATCCTCATGCGCAGCGTCTTTCGCCTCACCATCCGCGGCAAGACGCTTGAACAGGGCAATGGCGAAATGTTCGATATCCACAAAGTCAGCAATGAGAAGGGCGAGGATGTGGGCGACATCTTTTTCAACATCAGCCTTTTCTTCGGCAAGATGGAGCTGCCGCCGGAACTGACCAAAAAGATGCAGGAAGCGATGCGCGCCAACCCGCCGCCCGCAGGCCCGCGCCCCGCGCCGCCGCCTGTGCCGGAAACCGACCGGCAGTACCTCGCCCTTGTCGACGCCGCGATCAAGAATCCGGCGCAGGGCAACTGGAACGAACTGCGCCGGCTGTATCCCGAAACGACGTTTTACAAGCGTGTCGGCGGCATCAATTTGGCCAACTACGGGCGCGACATGACCGATTATGTGGCGAAACGCATGACACCCGAGGCGATATCCGCCTACAAGAAGTTCCAGCGCGAGCATTTCGCATCGGCGGGCGCCCATCACCGCGCGCGGACGCTGCACAAGGCTATGCAGCCGGAATTTATCGATCCAGCGCTTGAACAATACGCCCTTGACGGCTTGCTGCGCTCGCTCGCCGCGAGCGGCGACGGCAAGACGAAAGAAACCGCCTTCAAGACATTGAGCGTTGACGAAGCGTCCTACTTGCTGGAAAAATTCTTCAAGTCAACGCCCGACATGAAGGTGGATAAGCAGACGACCGCGCAATATCTCGCCTTTACCGGCAAGGACAAGGATACCGGCGCGGCGCTCACGATTTACTTCCTTCTCGACCCGCGCGCGGTCGCGCCGCCCGAAACCCGCGCCGCGCCGCCAGCTATGTCGCGCATGACGATCACCATCGACCCCAATGCGCAGGACCAGCCGCCGGAGAAAGAAGCGGTCCTTTCCGATCCGCGCAACCCTGACGCCACCAAAGTGTCCTACCTGCTGCTGGACCTGAACGGCGACGGCATCAAATTCGGCAGCATCAAGGGCAAGGAAGCGATTTATTGGGATATCGATGCGGATCAATTCGCCGAGGCGACCGCATGGCCGCATGACGCCTTCCTCGCCATCGACCTCGACGGTAACGGGAAAATCAACGGCAACGAAGAATTGTTCGGCTTCCCCTCCACCAACAGCCTCGACACGCTCGCCCTGCGTGACGACAACAAGGACGGCAGGCTGGACGCAAAAGACAAGATATGGCCCCAACTGCTGCTGTGGCAGGACAACGACCGCAACGGCAGCAGCGAGGTCATAGAACTGTCATCGATGGCGGAGAAGAAAATCGACGCCATCGACCTGAAAATCGACCGCACGCGCAAGGACGAAAACGGCAATACGGTGCTGGGACGCACGAACTTCTATATGACAGGTGCCGACGGCAAGCCGGCAACGCGCAGCCTTGCCTCCGTCTTTCTGGAGTTCGACGACCTCAACACCTTCGACATGCGCTCGCGCCGTATCGACCCGCGCGCGATGCTGATGCCGCAGCTGCGCGGCTACGGCGTCTTGGGCGACCTGCACACGGCGATGTCGCGCGACCGCGAGCTGATGGCGCAGGTGCGCGATCTGTCGCTGGTGCCGCTGGGGTCCCTGGTGGCCGACCCCGCCAGTTTTGCCAAAAAGGTCGACGCCATCCTGTTCGGCTGGGCCGGGGCTTCCAAGCTTGACCCCGCCAGCCGTGGCCCGAATATTGACGCGCGGCGGCTGAAATTCACCGAAAAGATGTCAGGCGAAAAATTCGCGCAGATCGGCGCAGGTGGCCTCGACAATCCGCTGTTTTTCGCCGCGAATGAACTCAACAAGTTCTACACGGCGCTCTTCAACAATTTTTACGGGTCGCTGGCTGCGCAAATTTACGGCACCCAGATATTCAGCGGTAAAATCTATTTCGACACCGAACGCGGCGAGTTGAAGGGCGTGAAGGGCCTGAACATTCCCTCGATCGCGGAAATTTCGGCTGCGATCGAGAAAAGCGGCCAGCCCCAGCGCCGCAAGGCAGCATGGGAAGGCATCGTGCGCATCATTTCCGCCGCCGACGAGAATGCCTTTCCCGAAGAAGACAAAAAGGCGCTCGATGCGCTGATTAAAAAATCGGATGGCAGCCTTGGCTACGCGATGCTGAAGGAAGCGATCAAGATAGAAGATGTGCGCACCCTGCCCGGCCACGATTATGCGACAAAAAAGCTGGGCCTGAGCGGCAAGGACGGCGATATCGTCGAGGTGATCGAACAGGCGCGGCAAAAAGATGCCTCGAAGCAGATCGTCTATACCGACCTCGCAAACGAAATCCTGCGCGCCTGCTGCAAGAGCGAACAGGAGATCGTCGATTACCTGACGGGGCATAATTTCAAGATCGTTCTCCATCCGCTGGAGTCTGCGCGGAAAATAACCGGCAGCCATTTCGCCTATACCCGCGCCCTGCGCGCGGAGCGTCAGCCCACCGCCATGGAAAACCTGAGCGCGAAATTCGGCTCCGGCCCGCAGCCCGAATATAACGTTGTCATGATCTTCATGAACGGCCCCGAATTCGTCTGGGCCTATGCCCATATCCAGAAGTGATAATTTGTTGTTGACTTTCCGGAATCACTTATGCTAATTTCGAGCATAAGTTAACAAGAAACGTCAAAAACGAAGGGTGCCATATGACCAAGCAGCAAAATGCCAAAGAAAATGCGCGTGAAACCAGCCTGATCGCCGCCTTTAACGCCGCGGTCGCCAAAAACATGAAGTATGACAGTCGCGAAGAAGGTAACTACTTCGAACACGGCACGGAAAAAACCTTTCAGCGCCTCGCAACCCAAACGGCCGCGCTGATTGAGGAACAGGGCACGGCAAACACCGCCCCTGTGCTGGTTGCCATTGCCCGCGAAGTGCAGGCGGTGGGGGAAATCGGCTGGGACCACGCCAATTCTATCGGCTTCGCCGTGAAGCGCGGGTTGGAATCGGATGGCGGCACGGCCGGTAAAAAAGGTAACCCGTTCCGCAGGATGCAGCTTTAACCCATCGATAAACGCGGGCCTGATTTTCACATAACTTGATATTTATCAAATGCCCGCCTCAGGCCCGGACTTAATCTTCGCCCATCTAACACATGGAGAAGATCAATGGTCGGTAAAATCGAATTTTTTGACAACAGCAATGTCGGCGACGATGCGCGCCGCCTGGCATTCTGCTTCAACGTATCTGCGCGCATGATCGTGCGTGACGGCAATCCGCTGTCATATGCCGAAGAGCTTTACAAAACCAGCACAGGAAAAAACGCCATCCCTGCCTTTAACGAAGACGAGCAGGAATTCCTGAAGCTTTCACTCGTGGAAACAGCAGCCATCCGCGACCGCGGGGAGATTTTTTCAATCGATAACCTCGCCGAAAAAGCATCGCTGCTGCATCTTGCGGCAACCGAGATGGGACTGATCCGCAAAAGCCTGCCGCGCCCGAAGCCCGGCGGAGATGAAGCTCATATGAGTTTTCCGGGCGCCTAAAGTTATTTGACAGTGCTCTAATACTGCCCGTGCCGGCCTGAACGCCTGCGCGGGCTCTTTTTTTTCCTGTGCCGGGATGAAGCGGGCGGTCATTACCAGCCGCGCTGCGCGCAATAGATGTCGAGGCAGGCGACCATGTTTTCCTGCGCCGTGCCGGAATACATTTTATAGCGCGTGTCGCCGTCATTCATGCCGAGGCAGGTGATTTCGATGCACATCAGCGGTGAAAGGAATTTCGCGCGGCAGGCGTCACGCCAGTCGAGGAAGGTCTGGCGCGCATCCATGCCGTCGACGGTCGCGCCCGCCCGTTCCGGTCCGAAGCCGGGGCTGCCCGCCATGAAACCCATCCAGACCTTGCGGAGTTGTGTGACGGCCTGATTTCCGGCGGCAGGCATTTCCGGCAGGCTCGGCCGCGGGAGCGCGGGGCGTGTCGCGCGCGGCTGCGGATCGGTCGGCGCAGGCAATAGCAAACGGCGACCCACCGGCTGCGCAATGAAGCGCGCCAGCATGACATCATAGCCAGGGGCTCCGGCTGCGATCGCTTCGATGGGGCCGGACATGAACGGGACTTTCTCGGTTGGCTCTTAGATAAAGGTGTGCTGGACCAGCTTGTACACCTGTGCGGGGTGGTTGTAGCGCGTCGCATCCGATGTCAGGCATTGCGGGCAGCGGCGGTTGAGTTCCTCCAGCGCGTCCTGCAGGCTCAGCTTGCTGCGCAGGGACTCGCAGACGGGGCGGGATTGCTTGTCGTTGCTTTCATAGGCATGGCTGTAGATGCGGTAAACCGCCCATTCATCCTGCCCGCCATCGGCATTGGCGCGGCGCGCCTCATAAATGGTGCCGCCTGCATTGACAGCACGGATGACCGAAATATCGGCGATGGAGAGCGGCAGGTGCGTGAGACGTTTGTACATGCGCGAGATATAACGGCGGAAATGGACGCGCTTGGACTCGAAATCGAATCTGTTGTCTGACATGCCTCTATTGTACCACGCGGGGGGCGTTAGAAGTTTTAAATGGGGCATCCGGCTGGGATGCCTGTGTATAAGTCATCGGTCCTCCCCCGCTCTTAGCCTCCCCTTCTCCCCCGCGCCGCCAGCTTCGCTGGCTACATAAAATCTATCGGCGCAACCGATTACGGCGGGAGACGGTCGGGATGAGGGGGTAGCGACCTCATACAGATACCCGGATTGCGTCACCAATCCTTCCCCCCGCGCCCCCTCCGCCATATCCATTGCAAGCAAGGAGGAAAGGAAGAAGTCACGCCCGACATTCGATCACGCATGACAGGTTGTTCGCATCACCACCACATCGCATCATTATGTTTATGTAATCACGCGCGTCACCTTTTTGACGCGGACGCAAAAAACTGCGCTGCCCCCGCTTGTGTTTCGACACGTACGGGCGTCATCATAGGACAGATGAGCCGATATCCGGCCGCGCAACACGAAATGAGGAGTATCACGGCATGAAAAAATATCTCGTAATCGTAGGCATTCTGGGGGT
>JAQSWE010000115.1 GCA_029266795.1 Alphaproteobacteria bacterium
AGTTTTTTGACATGCGTGAAATCTCCCTTTGCGGAAAGTGTAGCGCGATAAACGAAAAAGTAAACGGCCCGCCTCGGGAAGAAGGCGGGCCGTTCGGGGTAAGAAGAAAGCAATGGCTACGTCTGTTGTGTGTTAGCGGGGGTTATCAGGGGTCAGTCGGACGCCTTCTCCTTTTTGCCTTTTGCGGACGGCGAGGGCGCTTCATCGTCGCCGTCGTCATTCGTCGAATCTTCCGAGCCTTGCAGCATCGTGTTGGCGACGGCATTCGCGTTGTCGCGCAGTTTTTTCTCGATGGCTTCCGCGACCTTCGGGTTGTCCTTCAGGTATTTGCGGGTGTTTTCGCGGCCTTGGCCGATGCGCTCGCCGTCGAAGGAGAACCATGCGCCCGATTTCTCGACCACGCCGGCATTCACGCCAAGGTCGATGATCTCGCCCATTTTCGAAATGCCTTCGCCGTACATGATGTCGAATTCGATGACGCGGAACGGGGGCGCCAGCTTGTTTTTCACGACCTTCACCTTGGTCTGGTTGCCGACGACGGTTTCCTTGTCTTTCAGCGATCCGATGCGGCGGATGTCGAGGCGGATGGAGGCGTAGAATTTCAGCGCGTTGCCGCCCGTGGTGGTTTCGGGGGAGCCGAACATGACGCCGATCTTCATGCGGATCTGGTTGATGAAGATGACGATGGTGCGCGATTTGGAAATCGTGCCGGTCAGCTTGCGCAGCGCCTGGCTCATCAGGCGGGCTTGCAGGCCCATATGGCTGTCGCCCATCTCGCCTTCGAGTTCGGCGCGGGGCACGAGTGCTGCGACCGAGTCAACCACGAGCACGTCGAGCGAGCCGGAGCGCACGAGCGTATCGACGATTTCCAGCGCCTGTTCGCCGCAATCGGGCTGTGAGACGAGGAGGCTGTCGATATCGCAGCCGAGTTTCTTGGCGTAGGACGGGTCGAGCGCGTGTTCCGCATCGATGATCGCGCACTGGCCGCCGGCCTTCTGCGCTTCCGCGATGACCTGCAGGGCGAGCGTGGTTTTGCCCGAGCTTTCCGGCCCGTAAATTTCGATGATGCGGCCGCGGGGCAGGCCGCCGATGCCAAGCGCGAGGTCGAGGCCCAGTGAGCCGGTCGAGACGACTTCGACTTCCTGATGGCTGTCGCCGCCCAGTTTCATGATGGAGCCTTTGCCGAAGGCGCGTTCAATCTGGCCCAATGCGGCGTCCAGTGCCTTTTGCTTTTCAGCGGCGTTCATATCGTTGTTCTTCCCTTCAGTGCGGAGCGGTGTGACGGATGCGGATGCCATGTGATTTATCCTCTTTTTGGATCGTTGTTCAATCTCAAACTCGGCCTTACCCCGGTTCGATCTATAAATCCAATGTACCTATTTCGTTCTCATGGCACAAGAACAAAATAGAACAAAAACGATACAAATTTTCTTGACAAGTAATATCAAGGAGATAGGAGGGCTATTCCGAGAATACGAAGTTAAAACAGGGGCTTATATTCAGCCAGTCGCCTGTGCGCGTATTCAGCCATTTTCCGTTCGCGTCCTTCACCAAGTCGCCCTGACGGATGCCGGGGCCGAAGAGGATGAAGTCGTCAAATTCATACGGCCATTGATAATCGATGCGGGTGCGCCATGGGATGCTATTCATGTCGATGATCTCTTCACGCAGTAACGGGACGTCGCGCCTGACACCGTCTTTTGTCTCTATTCCAAGCGTGAGCGGCGTGCCGGCGTCACCCCGTATCCGCGCCACGGTTTCCGCCACCGTCGCGGGCAGCGGCTGGCCATCGATCGAGACAAGGCGCTCGCCCGCCATGATGCCCGCCTTCTCCGCCGGATATCCGGGTAATGCGTGTTGGGCGATCGTGCGGCCATCACTATCGGAAGTAAGGCTGAGACCGATGCCGCCGAAGGAGGAAGCGGCGGGGCCCACATGGTACAAGCGCTGAACGCGCGGCGTTCCCGGATCGGGGCAGGTTTTATAAATTGTTTTATCACCTGTGTTTTTGGCAATTATAACCAGCGACGGGTCTCGGGAAGGATCAATGCGTTCCGCCCGCTTGCCCATGATGAAAACCTGGAAGCCGCTTTCGCTGATCTTTATGCTTCCGATGCCCGTGCAGCCCACTTTGATGCCGCTACTGCCCGGCGATTCCTCAGCCAATTCTTCTTCAGACTTACCGTCGCAAGTGTATTCTTTCGTCACATCTTTTAGCTGCGGGAGCTTGGGGTCAAGGGGGAGCAGGCGGAGCGTTTGTTCAGCGAGGGTTTCGTCCCGGCGGTGGACTAAAACCTTGCCATTCATAAAATCCGGCGGAAGTTTTCGCGCCTCTACCGCTGCCGCGATGAGCGTCAGCGCGTCCTTTATCTGCGGGTTTTTCGTTCCGGAGACCCATTCGTTATATATGCGCGCAGCTTTGGTGAAATCCGGGGTATAGGGTTGCGACCGTTCTTCACTCGGGCGCTGCGGTTTCGTCCCCTGTTTTTCCCGCGCATCGCGGGCGGCGACTTGGGCGCTGTAATCATTGTTGCAGCTATCGTCGATGTTGACCTCTGTCCCGCTGGTGATCGCAACGCGGCGGGTTTTTCCATCGGCGTCGGTTGCGGTCCAGATATAGGCACCCGCTGCGGTGTCGAATTTTTTCTGCAATTCGTCCGAAATAGGCGCATCGTCTTTTTTCCAGATAAGGCAGCGGTCGAGCAAGACGCTGTCGAAGGCGGGGTCGAGCCGCAATTCCATGAAATCGTCTTCCAGGTTATTGAGTCCCGGTGCCATCACGCGCACTTCGTTGCGGCGGCCATCGGCGAGGTTGAAAATCTCGACGCTGGTGAGGCGCGAGCCGTCGAGGTACAGCAATCCGTCCCAGCCGTTCATCAGGTCGCGGCCGCCATTGCCGTCGATATGCATGCCGCCGGATGCCGGCACACTGCGCGCAGCGGCAAAGGTGACGGGTGTCGCGCGTGCAATCGTGGCCTTTATTCCCGCAGCCGATTTTTCCGCGGCGAGGCGGTTTTCTTCGACCGCTCTGCGCAGCGACTTTATTTCGTTGCGTAGCGCGGTGGCGGTCCGTCGTGCTTCCTCCATGTTCTGCGCCTGCCGCTGCTGGCTCTTCGATATTTCCCGCGCAAGCACGCGGTCGATGCCGTCGGCGCCATTTTTCAGCGCGTGCAGTTCGTCGCGCAGCCTGTCGATTTCGTTTTGCTGACGGGTTTGCTGATTGCCGATGCTGTCGATTGTGCGCGTGTTGAGGAAAACCGACAGCCAGAGCCCGCAGATCACGAGCCAGCACAAAACGGAAAGCAGCAGCAGCGGATTTTTGAAATAGCGGTCCATATAAGAGTATATCAGCCCAATGGTTTATAAAACCGAAAGGCCGAAATAACGTTATGTTTCCAAGCCGTTAATATACCGGCGGTGATGCTGGCGCGGGGCCGGAATTTTGGCCGAGGGTTTTGAGGATGTCGGTCAACACGCCGCTCGCGCCGATGCGAAATTTATCGACGCTGATCCAGTTTTTTCCCATCATGCTTTCGGTGAGCGCGATATATTGCGCGCCGTCGCCAACGGTTTTGACGCCGCCGGAAATCTTCACGCCCGCATCGAAACCGGTGTCGCGAATACTTTGCAGCATTGTGGCAGCTGCCTCCAGCGACGCGCCGCCGGTTGCGTGTTTGCCGGTGGAGGTTTTCAGGAAGTCCGCGCCCGCATCGAGCGCGAGGACGGAGGCAGCGTATAAATCTTTGTAGTCGGTGAAAACGGAACTCTCCAAAATCACTTTGAGTTTCACATCCGGCCCGCATTCGGCGCGGCAAACACGCAGCAATTCCGCTGCTTTTTCCGCGTTTCCATTTAAAAATGATTGATGATCGAGCACGATGTCGATTTCATTCGCGCCGGATTTGATTGCAGCGCGCGTGTCGCTCGCGGTTTTCTCCGGCGTTCCCGCGCCCGACGGAAAGTTGATGACGGTCGCGCGGTTGATGCCTTTTTGCGCGGTCGCGTTGAATGTTTGCGTCAGGAACTGCGGATAAACACAAGTCGCCGCGACATGCCCCAGTTTTCCCTGATCCGCTTTTGCGATCAGCGTGTCGATAACGGCGGGGGTGTCGGTGTCATTTAAACTGGTGAGGTCGAGGCTGTGCAACGTGGTGAGCGCAGCGGTTTCGGAAGCGGGGGCCGCTTTTGCTTTTTCGACAAGACCGGCGAGGGTGCCGGGAAAATTTTTCATCCGCAAAATGTCCTTTTTTCTGGTTTGTGTCTTATCCTCGCACGTCAGTGTGTTATGGTCAAACATGATGTATAATATCCAGTAAGTACAGATATTTAAAATATGCTCAAACTATGCTTAAGTGGGAAAAGCGGTGCCAAGCCGCATGTCCGAAATGGCTGGAATCATCACCGAGACAGCATCACAAGGCATAGCAGGAACAGGCCGAAGGTAATCGTCAGCGACACCTTTACATGCTGTTCCGCATCCGATTTCCACAAAAGGTAAATGCCGCCGCCGATCGAGGCTGCGATGCCGACGGCGGTAGCGCCCAGCAGCATCATCGCGCCGCTGACGCCGGATTGCAGGCAGGCCAGCAGGGCGAGGAAAACGGCGAGCGCGCCGAACAGCGCGAGCGTCACGCGGCCCCGCAGCGGTTCCGGCAGGCGCATGACCAGCCAATAGACGCCGTAATAGGCAAGCGAAGGCAGGGCGTAGAGCGGCCAGCTGGCCCAAGATGCCGCGCGAAAGCGCAGGCCGATCACGATGAAATCGAGCACGAAAATCGCGAGCGCGAGGCCGAGTATTTTCAAGACCACGATGCTTTGCGGCGACGCCGTGCGCGGCAGTTTCCAGCCGAGCAGCCGCATCACCAGCCACACCGCGCCCACATGGATGGCGACCAGCAGCAGCGGAAAGGCCGCACGCGTGATATCCTGCATCAGCGATGCCGCGCGTGCGAAAAATCCGGACAGCGCGCCGCCATTGCCCGTCACCATCGCAGCCAGTAGGATGGAGAAGAAAAAGAACGACCAGAACACCACCAGCTGCTCCACCGGCCGCCCCGCCAGGCCAAAGCGCCGGATAATCAGCCACGCCGCGATACAGGCAATGGCCGAGGCGCAGAACAAAAACCCGCCCAGCGCCGATTGCAGGAACGGATAAAAGCCGACCATCCACAGCGCGGCCAGCACCAATGCGCTGCGGATAAAGGACGGATGGGCGTGTGTCGTATTCGGCTCCAGCACGCGCAGGAAATAATAGGCCAGCATCGTCAGCAGCACGATGACGCCCGGATAGATGACGGAAAATGTCAGCACATTCGTTGGCGCCGCGTTGAAGAACGATGGCGACGACCCGCCCGCATAGCGCGAGACATAGGACGACGGCGCCGGCCCCGCATTCAGCAGGTCATACGCGATCATCGGAAATGCGAGGGATAATAGAAAGAGAGTGCCGAGAAATATTCTCAACATGTGCTTCACCGTGCTTGTTATATCCGCCCCGTTATCGGAGTCGGCATTTTTTGTATGTATTTCCCATTATAACGCTGGCGCGGTTAACGGGCGGTTAAGCGGTAATTTATTGTTGATCCTGCTCAGTTAAGTATTAGACTCAATGGAAGTATCGAGGGAGGAATGGTGGCCGCACTGGATGTTGAAATAGAAAAGGTGCGAACTCTTACTCGCCAGGGGAGGAGTGACGCTGCAATGTCTCTTTGCCAAGAGCTTGTAGTTCAGCATCCATCGAATGCGAATGTGTGGCGTATGAGGGCGCATTTATACTTTTCGGATGGACAGTTAGATAAGGCAGAGGAGGATATCACTCACGCCTTATCGATTGATCAACAAAGTGTATTCTTCTTCACGCGGGCGCGATATCGGTTCCGTATGGAAAAATTTACAGGCGTGACCGAAGATATCGAAAGAGCCCTGCTTGCCGAGAAAATCAATCAATACGGTGATGAAACATATCTCTGGGAGTTGTATTTTTTTAGAGCAGAGGCATGGATAAGATTAGGGCAGAAAAACAAGGCGCTTGCTGATTTGAATAATGTGCCGGATGATTTCCGGATATGGACTTTCGCTTTACGGACAAAAGCGGATTTGCTGGCGGACTGCCAATAGTTTTCCCGCTATTTTGAGCACTTATCTTCATCCGCGCGAAAGTGGGAGTGACGATGCTGTTTAGCGATTCCCTAAACAGCGACGACCGCTCTCTTGCCTTTCGGCTTGCGCTGTGCGGCCCTGACGGCGGTAACGAAATTCTTTCCTGCGGGGGTGAGCCTGCCTTCGTCGTAGATGATCGAGATCGGCAGCAGCGGAATGGACGGGGTGATGGGGCGCAACACCAGCCGCTTTCCCGCAATTTTGGCCAATGTCTCGAAAACCAGCGCGACGCCCTTGCCAGACTCGACCGCCGTGATCAGGCTCGGCGCGCCGTCGCATTCGATGGAAATATTCGGCGCGTCGATATAGGGGGACAGTATTTTTTTCAAGACGGAATATCCTTCCGGATGTTCGTCGCGCGTCCAGGTGACGTGCGGCTCGCGCGCGATATCGGCCAGCGGCACTTTTTTCAGTTTTTCAAACCTGTGTCCCTTGGGAACGGCGACGTGCATTTCGTAAGCGCCGATCTGTTCCACGCCCAGCCCCGCGAAATCTCCGGGCGCCACGGAAACGGTCAGGGCGACATCGATTTTATTGTCGCGTACGCTATTGAGCAGTCCGCGGCTCGTCATGTCGTGCAGCGAATAGGCGATATCGGGATGTGACTTCTGAAACAGCGCCAGCGCGCGCGGCAGGATTTCGGAAGTGGGCGACGACGCGTAGCCGATGCGCACCTGCTGCTGCTTTCCCTGTTTCACTTTTTCCACCGCATCGTCGACACGGCGCAGGATCAGCCGGCAGTCATGCTGGAAGATTTTTCCTGCATCGGTCAGACGGACGAGGTTCGCGCTGCGCTCGAACAGCGCGGTGCCGAGTTCGGTTTCAAGATCCTTGATCTGTCGGCTGAGTGCGGGCTGCGAAATATGCAGGCGCAACGCCGCGCGGCTCACATTCTGTTCCTCGGCTACTGCGAGGAAATATCGTAAATGGCGGAGTTCCATGGCGGCCACCATAACCAAAAGGCATGGCGCGGACAACTAAAAAGTATTGTACAGGCGCTCGTGACTGCAGCCATTATCATTGCACTTGGCTTGCAACTTTTCACCGAAGGACAACGACATGAAAAACGGATTAGGGGCTTTATTGACCCAGGATAACTGCGCCCTGCTTTTGATCGACCATCAGGCGTTTCAATTTGCCGGACTGAAAAGCCATGACGGGCAGACCATCATCAATAACGTCGTGGGCTTGGCAAAAGCCGCGAAGATATTCAACGTGCCGACCCTGCTGACGACCGTGCTGGAAGAGCGCGGCGGATATCTGCTGAAGCAGCTGCAGGATGTGTTCCCCGAGCAAAAACCACTCGACCGCACCTTCATCAATACATGGGAAGACAAGCGCGCGGTGGACTGGGTCAAGAAAACCGGCAAGAAGAAAATCATCATCGCGGCATTGTGGACGGAAATCTGCCTCGCTTTCCCCGTCATCCATGCGCTGGGCGAAGGGTATGAAGTTTATTTTGTCA
>JAQSWE010000116.1 GCA_029266795.1 Alphaproteobacteria bacterium
GGCACGGTTGATAAATACATGGGCGACGCGATGATGACGTTCTGGAACGCGCCGGTCGACGACCCGCACCACGCGATGAACGCCTGTAAGGCTGCGCTCGAAATGGTGGCGGCGTTGAAGCCGGTGAACGAGATGCTGCAGGCGCGCGCGATTGCGGCGAACCGTACCTTCCACGAATTAAAGGCTGGGATTGGTATCAACAGCGGTCGCGCCTCGGTCGGCAACATGGGCTCCAAGCAGCGCTTTGCTTATTCGGCGCTCGGCGATACCGTCAACCTTGCTTCGCGCATGGAAGGACAGACAAAAAATTACGGCATTTCCGTGATGATTTCCGACGAGACGCGGAAGCAGGCCGGAGATTTTGCGGTCATCGAGCTTGACCTGCTGACCGTCAAGGGGCGTCGCGAGCCCGAGCGAGCATCACGAGATGCTATCAGCCTATCGCGCGCGCAACTGGGACGCGGCAGATGATATGTGTGCGGTATGCAAGGCCTTGCGTCCCGAACTTGGTGGATTATACCAATTATATGCGGCGCGTATTGCCGCCTGCCGCGCCGCGCCCCCGCCCGAGGGCTGGGACGGTGTTTACGTCGCCAAAGATAAATGACTTAAAAGGCTGGTGCCTGCCATTCCTGCAGGAATTTTGTCGCATCGTCGAAGGGCAGGGGCTTGGAGAAGAAAAAGCCCTGTACCCATTCGACGCCAAGGTCGCGCACAATCCGCGCCTCGCTTGCCGTCTCCACACCTTCCGCGATGATCTTCATGTTGAGTCCGCGCGCAAGACCGATGATGGATTTCACCAGCACGAGGCTTGCCGGATGCGTGGTCATGGCGCGGATAAAGCTCTGGTCGATTTTCAGCGTATCGATCGGGAAGAAGTGCAAATAGGAAAGAGAGCTGTAACCCGTGCCGAAATCGTCGATGGAAATGTCGATGCCGTAGTTGCGGCATTTTTCCAGTGCCTCCTTGGCCGCTTCCGGCGCCTCCATTAACAGGCTTTCGGTGATCTCAAGATGGATCTGCGCGGGGTTCACGCCCATTTTGTCGAGCGTGGTGCGGATGTATGACGAAATATCGCCATCCGCGAAATCCTTGACCGAGAAATTGACGCCGACGAAAACGGGATGCGGCGCCGTAATGGCGGGATTGGCGGCCGCCTGCAATTTTCCGACGACCTGGCAGGCGCTCGTGAGCGCGAAGCGCGAGATTTCAACGATAAGCCCGCTTTCTTCCGCCACGGGGATGAACACACCCGGCGAGATCATGCCTTTTTCGGGGTGTTTCCAGCGCATCAGCGCCTCGAAACCCGCGATCTTCATGTTCTGCACATCGATGATCGGCTGGTAATAGAGCATCAATTGCTTCTGTTCCATCGCAATTTTCAGCTCGTTCTGGATCTTGATAGTCGACATCGCGATATCATGGATATCGTTGCTGTTCTCGGCCGTGGTGGAGGCGGCATGTGCGTTCGGTGTCACGCTGACGAAACTGTTGGTGCGGCCGATCATGTCGCGATATCTGTTCGTAATGACGCGCATCACCATCTTCACGACGGGGTCGGCGCTCTCTACGCGGCGCGCGAAATCCTCGCGCGTGATTTCCAGCACGTCGCAGTCGTCGAGCGCGCGCACGGTCGCGGTGCGGGGCTTGTCGTCGATCATCGCCATCTCGCCGATCAGCGAGCCGGGACCGCGCGTGCCGATTTGCAGCGGCTGCCCTTCGCGCTGGACGAGGATTTCCACGTTGCCATTCTCGATGATATAGGCGCACAGGCCGGCTTCGCCCTCGCGGATCAGCAACTCGCCGCGCTTGAATTGTTTTTTGGTGGTCACTGGCATGAAATAATACCCCTGTCGGGCTTATATTAACGCGAAAGCGGGCAAACAAAACGCTAATTTTCGTGGCGTGTATTACGGGAACAAACTAACCCTCGCCAATCCCGCGCGGGGTTTTTAGAATGGTGATACAGGAAAAACCGATGACCCTCATCGACATCGCCATCATCTATCTGGTCTTCACCGTCAAGCACCTCATCTGCGACTGGTTTTTGCAGAACAGCTGGATGGCGCTGAACAAGGACAAGCCGCTGCGGCAGGGCGGCGCGAAGCCGCTCGCCGCGCATGCGGGTATCCACGCCGTCTTCACCTTTTTCCTGATGCTGATGTTCGCGCCAAGCCTATGGTGGATCGGCGCTGTCGATTTCATCGTGCATGGCGGCATCGACTTCCTGAAAGGCCGCATCGTGACGAAAAAGGGCTGGACCTATGCCAGCTCCGAATTCTGGTGGGCCATCGGCACGGATCAAGAAGCGCACCACATCACGCATTTCGTTTATATCATGATCATTATCTGGGCGCATGGCGCCGATTTCTCAGCCGCCCTGGCCCTCCAGCCATAACAGCGCTGCCTTGACAATATAAATTGCGCCGACCGTGAACAGTGCTGCCTGCGTCGCCTTGAAGAACTGCTTGTCAGACAGTCGCTCCAGTATGTATTTCGACAGGTGCGTGCCTAACATCGCGGCCGGCACGACGGCGGCGCAGAGCCACAGCGGCAGGCCAGAGGTGGCATGCGAAAAGCTGGAAACAACAAAGCCGAAATAGATGAATTTGGTAATATGCGAGATAGACTGCGTGAAAGCCTTCGTCGCCACTGTCTGGTGACGCGTCAGGTTGCGCGTCTGGAAGAATACATCCAGCAGCGGGCCGGAGACGCCGCCCGTTAGTTGGAACCCTGTTACCAGCATCCCGCAGGCCATTGCCTGCCACGGCTTGGTGAAATCAAGCTTCACATCCTTCGGCAGCGCGAACGCAATAAAGGGCGTGATGCCCAGCAGCAGGAAGACGGTGAGCTTATCCGGCACGATCGACACAAACACAAACACGCCCAGCATCAGTGCAAGTCCTGTAAAATAATAGGGCAGGGTCTTCGTGTAGATATGCTTGCGATGAATGACCGCGCGGCTGCCATTCGCAAAGAACTGCGACACCGCATGCAAGATCATCGCCTGCTGCACGGGCAGCACCCAGGCGAGGATGCCCATCAGCACCATGCCGCCCGCCATGCCAAGAATGCCCGATAAAATCGAGGTGAAGAAAACACCGAAGAGGATGAAGAGAATGGTCGGGATTGTGATGGTCATGATGTTCGTTTATCAGATATGCCGGGCTGGAGCATAGATGTGGCCGCGCGGAGCATAAAAAAAGTCCGGAGAACCTTTTGAGGGATCCTCCGGACAAACGGCGGTAATAGAGGGTGTGTAGCTAAGTTATAAGAAATTCCGACTGCTTCCGCAAGACAAAACTGCATGTATCTTAAAAAAAAGTGAAGGTTTTTGAAATAATGATAGGTTTCAGATGATTTTTTGATAATAAAGTTCCAAGTTTTCCAGAAATGCGTTGATAACCGTTCTCAGCTATTTGGCGCCTTTTTCGACCGTTTTTAACGCCCGATGTTGTAAAAATGAGCCAATTACAGGCATTTTCCGCATTGCTGCAATGCAGAAAATCGAGACATTTTTTACAATAAATTTTCATAAATGAAACAAAGCGCGTGCGACTCGCTTTGGTGATTCTAGCGGCGAGGTTAGAGTGGATTTTTTACGAGCAAATCCTGCTGCATCAGCGTTGCCAAAAGCTTGTCGAGGGAGAGTTCTGGTTCGGCGCGCAGGCCGGCTTCGGCGGCGAAGGCGAAACTGGGTTCGGATTTCAGGTATTCCAAAAAGCGATAGCCGCCTTCGCTGATGCTCCACACCGAAATTCTGTCACCTGTGCGGAAAATGGCGGCGAAAGTTTCGGCAGGCTTCATCGCGAAGTCTTTCAGCTGCTCGCCTTCTTCGGTCACGCGGCTCCACAATTTATCGACCGGCCAGCCGGAGCGCAGCAGCTGCAGGTGCGGCTGCAAATGGAGTTTCAAATTCACAGGGTCTTCCACAGTGGCGAGATCCTGCGCCGTGAGCGGCGTTTCGCGCGGACTCAAATAGGCTTCCTGCGCCAGCCACTCGAGCCGCGCGACATCCGGCACATAGGCGAACTGGTTCAGGTTCGGCAGGTGTTCGAGAAATTCGGGGAAGCCAGCGCCATAGGCGTTCATATCGCCGCTATCGGGCGGCGCGATACCGATATATTCCTGCACCGCGAAATCCATGAATTTTTCGCCCAGCAGGATGGCGGTCACGGGAAAAACCTGCCCCAGCACGTCGCGCAAGGTCATCTTCGTGTTGTTTTTGTAGACATTCAGGCGCTGGTCGGCGTCGAAGGGAGATTGCTCATGGATAGGCAGGCCTTCGGCATTTTCGCCTTTAAGAATTTTTTCCATCATGTTTTTCTGCAGGTCAGGCAACTTTGGCATGGGTTGGGTCCTTCATGCGCAGGTTATCCGCCTTGCGGGCTTCGGCCACCAGCACGGCGAGGGGCGGCAGGTCGGCGTCCCATTCGACCAGCGTCGGCGTATCGCCAAAACGCGACAGCGCATGGGCATAAAGCGACCAGACATCGTCATAAACCGGATGGTTATGCGCGTCGATAAAGAATTCGTCCGTGCCGATGGTGTTCACCTGATATCCGGCAACATGAATTTCGCCCACCATCCCGACAGGCAGCGCATCGACATAGGCGCGCGCGTCGAAATTCATGTTATGCGCGCTGACATGGATGTTGTTCACATCCAGTAAAATCCCGCAGCCGGTTTTTTGCGCGGCATCGCCCAGGAAAGCGGCCTCCGCCATTTCGGCACCGGTGAAGCTGAGATAGGAGGAGGGGTTTTCGACGAAGATTTTACGCTGCAGCACATCCTGCACACGGCTGATATTCGCGCAGAGTATACCCAACGCCTCCCGCGTCATCGGCAGGGGCAGCAGGTCCGGTACGCTTTTGCCATCCGCTGCGCTCCACGACACATGCTCGGACACAAGTGCGGGCTGCACGATATCGACCAGCGTTTTCAGTTTTTGCAAATGTTCTTCGGAAACGCCACCCGCCGATCCCAGCGACAGCCCGACGCCATGAAGGCTGATCGGGTAGTTTTCGCGGCATTTCATCAGGTGCTCGAAAGGCGCGCCGCCGATGCGGAAATAGTTCTCGCTATGGGCTTCCAGAAATCCGACGGGCGGCGGCGACGCGATAATTTCGGCGCTATGCGCGCTGCGCAGCCCGATGCCTGTGTTTATTCCTGCGCTTATGTTCATGCGTGCCGTCATGTTCCTGAATATAGGTGAAACCGCGCCAAAGAAAAAGCCGCCGGAACAGCCTTTCGGCCATTCCGGCGGCTTTGCTATAGAATTACTCGGCTTTTTTCTCTTCGGCAGGCGCTTCCTTGCTGCCGCCCGTCAGCTTGTCGCACAGGCCTTCGGGGACCTTGATCCATTCGGCTTTGTCGCTGTCGGTTTTTGCGACGCCCGCGCATGAATGGGCGGCGGTGTTGCAGTCGTTCTTGCCGGCCTTCACAACGCCGTAGCATTTTTCGGTCTTCGCCTCGTGGGTGTCGGCCTGCGCCGCATTGACGGCGAAGGAAATGGCGGCTGCGAGCGTGGCAGCGGCAATGATATTCTTTTTCATGTGATAACCTTTTCGTTGGTGATACCGCGCAAGCGCAACTTCCGCCTGCCCTTGGGCATCATATTCGATGTTCGCGAAGAATTGGTTACGCGCGCGAGGATTTTTTCTGTTTTAACAGAATCTGCCCGAGCCCGATACCCACCACGGCAAAGGCCAGCACCGGTAAATAATGCCAGACCAGCAAATGCGCCGGCTGTTCGTTGGGGCAGGCGAAACGCATGCCAAGCGCGGAGAACGAGCCGACCGCCAGCGCCAGCGCGTAGCCCGCCCAGCCAGACCAGACGGGCGCGGCATGCGATGCCATGTAAATGCCAGCGGCGAAGGGGATAATAAACAGCAGCGAAAAATCGGTGAGGCAGTTGCGGTAGCCGGCTTCCGGCGGCTCCGCACCCAGCTGCCCGGCAATCAGCAGCACCCAGATAAAACTCGCCAGCCCTAAAATCACGCGCTCGACGGTGCGGATGCGCGTATCCGGCACCGATAATTTAAAGGCGGCGTAAGCGGCAAGAAACCCCGCCATCGAAATGCCCGCCGTCTGGCAGACGTGTTCGCCCAGCATCACCTGCCAGTCGGTGCGGATGCCTTTGGTAAAAATCGTTATCGCAGCAAAGGTAGCAGTAAGGGAGAGGGTGGACAGGATCAGCGCCAGCGTGCCTGCGCCCGCCATCGGTTTTACGGGTTTCAGATCCTGCGTCAGCTGCGCGATGAGTTTGTCAGTATCCGTACTCAAGCAGCCACTCCTTCATGCGTTTTGTTGCGCGGTGCGCGGTGACCTTCACCGCTGTTTCCGTCATGCCCAGTTTTTTGCCCGCTTCCGCCATCGACAATCCCTCGACCCGCGTCATCAGCAGCACCTCGCGCTGCTTTTCGGGCAGCTGGGCGAGCGCCTGTTTCACGTCCTTGCCCAGCATGGCCTCTTCAGGGGTATTCGCCGTATCCCGCATGAAGGTTACAAGTTCGTCATCATTGATTTCATTGGCGGTCTTGCGGCCGTATTTGCGCAGGTAATCGATCATTTTGTGCCGTGCCACGCCGTACATCCAGTTGCGGAACGGCTGTTCGGGGCGGTAGGTATGGCGGGCGGCATGGATCGCCAGCAGGATTTCCTGAACGATATCATCGATATGCTCGCGCGCGAAGAAACGGGCGCGGAGGAAGGTGCGGAGCGGCGGCGTGATCTCGCGCAGTAGCCGCTGATAGGCCACGGCATCGCCGCGCTGCGCCGCCAGCATCAGTTCGGGCCACGCATCATGCGCCTCTTTTTTGTCGATTTTTTCGCCAGAAGCCATTGTTTTTGATTGGTTAATTCGGTATGGATACTATGCCTTCAGGCTTATATGATGTACAGGAATTTTTTGCGAGGTCACCTTTGATGTCCGCACAGCCCATTGCCGCCCAAACCGCCGATTTCGACCTGAAATGGAAACCCGACGCGATTGAAGAGACCCAGCTTTACCAGTTCATGCAGCGCGTCGCGGCGGACGAGAAAAAGACATTCAAGGGCTATGAAGATTTCTGGCGCTGGTCGGTCGAGAACAAGGAAAAATTCTGGGACCGCGTCTGGGACGAATGTGAAATCATCGGCGACAAGGGCAAAACCGTTTTCGCCGCAGGCAAGTCGTTTCAGGATGGCCGTTTCTTCCCCGACGGCAAGCTGAACTTCGCCCAGAACCTACTCCGCCGCTATGACGAAGACACCGCTATCGTTTTCAACGGCGAAGGCAAGGTAAAGCGTGAACTGTCGCATAAGGAACTTTACGACCAGGTCAGCCAGATCCGTCAGGCCCTGCAGGAACTTGGCGTGACCAAGGGCGACCGCGTGGCGGGGTATCTGCCTAACATGCCCGAAGCCGTCATCTGCATGCTCGCAACCGCCAGCCTCGGCGCCATCTGGTCATCGGCATCGCCCGATTTTGGCGTGCAGGGCGTGCTCGACCGTTTCGGCCAGATCGAGCCGAAGGTGATGTTCGCGGTCAACGGCTATTACTACAACGGCAAGGAAATCGACTGCCGCCCGAAGATCAAGGAAGTGATGGACAAGCTGCCAAGCTTGAAGAAAACCGTCATCGTCGAATACATCAAGGCCGATATCGCGTCACTCTGGGCTGTGACATACGAAGATTTCAGGAACAAATTCAAGCCCGCCGAAATCACCTTCGAGAAATTCGATTTCAATACGCCTCTGTATATCATGTTCTCCTCCGGCACCACCGGTATCCCGAAATGCATCGTGCATGGCGCGGGCGGCACGCTGATCCAGCACCTGAAGGAGCACCGGCTCCATTCGGACATCAAGCCGGGCGACCGCGCCTTCTATTTCACCACCTGCGGCTGGATGATGTGGAACTGGCTGGTCTC
>JAQSWE010000117.1 GCA_029266795.1 Alphaproteobacteria bacterium
CTTGCGCCCATTGTCCAATATTCCCCACTGCTGCCTCCCGTAGGAGTCTGGGCCGTGTCTCAGTCCCAGTGTGGCTGATCGTCCTCTCAGACCAGCTACAGATCGTCGCCTTGGTGAGCTCTTACCTCACCAACTAGCTAATCTAGTGCGGGCTAATCTTTTGGCGATAAATCTTTACCCCGAAGGGACCATACGGTATTAGCGTCCGTTTCCAGACGTTGTTCCGTACCAAAAGGCATATTCCCACATGTTACTCACCCGTGCGCCACTCTGTATTGCTACAGCGTTCGACTTGCATGTTTTAGGCCTGCCGCCAGCGTTCATTCTGAGCCAGGATCAAACTCTTAAGTTGAATTTGATACCTTGACTTTATAGATGTCAAAGGATCTCGATATAGTTAGAGACCTGCTTATTGTCTTCTTGCAAAGACAATCACTGTTAAAACAGAAGCTTACGCTTCTGTGTTGAGACTAAACCCGTGAGGGGCTTAGTCTCGGCTGTGCTGAGATACTCAGAGCAGGTCGTTTTGTTGAAACGTTTAACACGATCAGCAAACCGCTGCCTGCGTATCTCTTCTCATCGATCTACAATGTTCAATAACCGCGCAGCCGTTAGGCCGCAAAACTCTCCCCGTAAAAACCGAAGTTTTCGTTTCGGAGAGAATCTGTCAGAGCCAGCAATCTAGAAGGAAGTTCCTTCCGGGTCAACAAGAATTTGCGATTATTTTTTCGCTCTTTCCTGAAGGCTGACCGGGCGACGTGCCCGCGACAGAGTTGAGGTTATACGGATGGACACAGCGGAAGTCAAAACCTTTTTTGATTTTTTCGCAACGCACTGAAATTCAACAGTAATTCCTTGCTTAGCTAAAGTTATATACGTCGCCGGAAACGCTTTTCAACACTCCGGAAATAGAAATTTTGCAGATTCTCTGCCGCATCGCAGCGAACCCGCACCTGCCCCGTTACTTGCCGGGCATCCTGGGGCCGTTTTTCTCGTCATTCCGGCGGTCTATCTTGTCATCCACCGCGACAATGGCCTTTGCCAGCTCCGCTGCGGCCTTCAAATGCTCGGGGCCAACCGCGCTGCCGTAATAGGCGGTGCCATAGGTCACTGCAGCATTAAACGCTGTTTCCAGCTTTTCGCGAATCTCCTCGAGGGTCTGGGCCATGGCTTAAGCCTTACCGGGCAGTTTCAGCCCGTCCTTCTTGTCATTGCGATCGGCGATTTCATGTTCCACGGCGACGATAGAACGCGCGAGCTCGGCTGCGGCCGTCAAGGCCGTCGATGCCGCGGTTGCCGCGTCGGGCGAGCTGGTATTGCTGTAGGGATAATCGGCATTCTCTATCGCCTTGCCGAAGGCTTCGTAGAGTTCTTTCTTCAATTCATCGAGGGTTTTGGCCATCGCGGGTTCTTTCTAAAATGCTATTTGCCCGGCAGTTTCATGCCGTTTTTGCGTTCATCATCGGCCAGCTTTTCAGCGCGTTGCGCGCGCTGCTCCGCCTCCAGGTTCACGAGTGCATTCGCGAGGTTGGCGATAGCGTTACGGTTTTCAATAGTGGGATTGAAGGGCGTGCTGGCACTCGTCCCGGAGGAATCTTCGTATTGCGGATGGCGCTTTACCGCCGCTTCGAAATGCGTCCAGAGAGTTTCTTTGAGTTGATCGAGGTCGCGCGCCATATCGATAGCCCTCCTATAATGAACACGTCATTTCTAGAATGGAGGGTCGTTTTTGTCAAATGTTATGTGAAATAACTATTAGATTCGGGCGAGATAGACCTGTGCGACCTTCGATACCGGCGATTTGCCCACCGCCTCAGCAATAAACCGGCCTGCCGCCGCGATTTTCTCGATATCTACGCCGGTTTCGATGCCCATGCCGTGCAGCATATATAGAACGTCTTCGGTTGAAACGTTGCCGGTCGCACCCTTGGCATAGGGGCAACCGCCGAGGCCGGCGGCGGCGGAATCGATGACGCTCACCCCCTCCTCCAGCGCGATCACAAGGTTGGCAAGCGCCTGGCCGTAGGTGTCGTGGAAATGCGCGGCGATATGCGGAACGGGGATTTCTTTTTTCACCGCCTGCAGCAAAATGCGTGTTTTCACGGGCGTTCCGGTGCCAATCGTGTCGCCCAGCGAGATTTCGTAGCAGCCGAGGCCGAACAATTCCTTTGCCACATGCACGACATCTGCGGGCGCAATCTCGCCTTCATAGGGGCAGCCGAGGACGCAGGAAACATAGCCGCGAACGGCAATGCCATGCTGCTTCGCCGCGTCAATCACGGGCTTGAAACGCTCGATGCTTTCGGCGATGGAGCAGTTGATATTCTTCTGGCTGAAGCTTTCGGATGCCGCCGCGAAGACCGCGATTTCCTTGACGCCCGCCGCAACCGCGCTCTCCATGCCCTTCGCATTCGGCACGAGAACCGGATAGCTGACGCCCGCTTTTTTGGTGATCGCCGCAAAAACATCGGCGGTATCCGCCATCTGCGGCACCCATTTGGGGGAGACAAACGCGCCCGCCTCGATCGTGCGCAACCCGCTATCCGACAGCATATTGATGAAGGCGACCTTCACATTCGCAGGCACGATATTCTTTTCGTTCTGCAGCCCGTCGCGCGGACCGACCTCGACGATGCGTACTTTTTGCGGGTAATTGTGGGTCATGGGGCGCGTTTCAGCATTTCGGTGAAGGTTGTCAGCATGTCGACGGCCTCGTCGCCGCCGTGTTCCTTCCAGTAAAAATGGATCTGGCTGTTGAGGATTTCAATCTCGAAAAACTCGCGCGGCGGGCCGAGGCTGCGCGTGATGGAATTCAAGACCGACAAAACGTCGGTCGACATGCGGCCCTGATTGGTCTGGATCACCCAGCCGCGCTGCTCCAGCCCCGGCGAATATTCCTCCGGCCGGCACAGCAATTCCCAGTCCGCCTTCGATTTGACGTTTTCAGGCCAGAGATAATGCGCGCAAGCCTCGCGCGCAAGCACATAGGCGCTGCCGCGGTTGAATTCGGGGATTTCACGCTCGATATCCTCGACGATGAAGCCCGCATCGATCGCGGCTTCCCGCGCCTTGCTGCGGCTGCGCTTGGCGGAAATCTTGCCGCCGACGGATTTGACGGGCGAACGCATACGGTGGAAAAACCAGATAATGCCGATAAAACCCAGTACCATCAGCCCGGCGATGAGGAAACCCAGCATTTCGGGCGGCACGAATTCGCGGATCTGCCGCACCATTTCGTCTGCCTGCTTCTGGATGTCCTCGTTAGACTGCCCGCTCATGCTGCTTTATTTCAGTGAAATCAGTTCGTATTTTTCATGCACCTGGTCGCCGACACCCGCATGGATTTTCTCCACGATGCCGTCGGCGGGGGAGATGATCGTATGTTCCATCTTCATCGCCTCCACAATCACCAGCGGCTGGCCTTTTTTCACGGCATCGCCCAGCTGGACGCGCACCGCCACGACCTTACCCGGCATGGGCGCGGTCAGTTTGCCGTCGGTTTCGTTATCGGAACTTTCATAGGCGAGCGGGTCGAGGTAATTGAGCTCCTCGTAATGCCCATCATGCAGGAGCGTTATGTCGCGGCCGTCATGCAGCACGACGGCGTTATATTGCTGGCCGTCCAGCTTAGCATCGAAGCTGAGGTCATACATCGCGGGCGCGAAGGTGGCCGAAACGGGCTTGCCGTTGACGGTCAGCTGCGGCGTCGCGAAGCCTTTTTTGCTGGAAACAGTAACAACGGCTTCTTTGCCGTCGTTCTCGAACTTGAAAACTTCCGTATCGCCGCCGGCAATGCGCCATGCGGAAAGGTCGTTCCACGGCGATCCTGCATCCTGCGCGCTCGGCAGCACATCGCGGTCGTTCAGCAGCCCCAGCACCGCCAGCGCATAGGCTGTGTCAGACGGCGGCTGCTTCGCGGGCAGCAATTCGGCTTCATGATTTTTGATGAAGGACGTATTGACCTTGCCCGCCTTGAAATCGGGGCTTTCCAGCAAACGGCGAAGGAAGACGAGGTTCGTTTTCGGGCCTGTCACCAACGTCTGGTCGAGCGCGCCTTTGAGGTTGGCAATCGCGGCGTCGCGGTCTTTGCCCCAGGCGATAATCTTCGCGATCATCGGGTCGTAATGGATGGAAATTGTGTCGCCATCGCCGAACGGCGCTTCGCGGACGCCGGTATCGATGCGGACGGCATCGGATTCAGTCGGGAAGCGCAGGTATTTGATCTGGCCGGCGCCGGGCAGGAAGTTGTTGGCGGGGTCTTCCGCATAGAGCCGCACTTCCATCGCATGGCCGTTGATTTTCAGGTCTGCCTGCGTGAAGGGAAGCTTATGCCCCTCCGCCGCGCGGATCTGCTGCTCGACCAGATCGAGGCCGGTGATGTATTCGGTGACAGGGTGTTCCACTTGCAACCGCGTGTTCATTTCCATGAAGTAGAAATTTTCGGACGCATCGAGCAGGAATTCAACCGTGCCGGCGCCGACATAACCGATCGCCTTGGCAGCGGCCACCGCCGCCTCACCCATTTTCTTGCGTGTCGCTTCCGACAATCCGGGCGCAGGAGCTTCTTCCAAAACCTTTTGATGGCGGCGCTGGATGGAGCAGTCGCGCTCGAACAGGTAGACCGTATTGCCGAATTTATCGGCAAAAACTTGAATTTCAACATGGCGCGGATTGACGAGGTATTTTTCGATCAGCACATGATCGTCGCCGAACGACGCCTTGGCCTCGCGCTTCGCGCCCTGCAGCTGTTCGGAGAATTGCCCTGCGTTTTCGACAACGCGCATCCCCTTCCCGCCGCCGCCTGCAGATGCCTTGATCAGCACGGGAAAGCCGATTTTTGCGGCTTCATCCGCCAGAAATTTTTCTTCCTGCTTGTCGCCGTGATAGCCCGGCACCAGCGGCACCTTGGCTTTTTCCATCAGCGCTTTTGCTTCGGATTTACCACCCATCGCCAAAATCGCGGCAGGCGGCGGGCCGATGAAGATCACGCCCGCTTTTTCGCAAGCCTCCGCAAACTCCTCGTTCTCCGACAAAAACCCATAGCCCGGATGCACCGCATCCGCGCCGCTGCGTTTGGCGACGTCGAGGATTTTTTCGGCGACGAGATAGCTTTCGCGCGCCGCCGCCGGCCCGATGGGATAGGCCTCGTCCGCGATTTCCACGAACAAGGCTTCCGCATCCGCTTCGGAATAAACGGCCACGGTCTTGATGCCGAGCCGCTGGCAGGTGCGCATGACGCGGCAGGCAATCTCGCCGCGGTTTGCGATCAGGATTTTTTTGATCATCGAGGGCTGGTTACTTCAGGCCGTCGATCATGCCGCGCGGCACTTCGATAACGTATTCGTCGGCACCGACGCGGCCTTCAACGGCAGCGAGTGCTTCGGCGGAGAGTTTCTTGCCGATGATGACATAGGAATTTTCGGTCTCGAGCACCGCGGGGCATGCCGCGCAGGTGGAGCAGACGAACTCGGCGGGCGTGACATCTTTGAATTTCATGATTTTTCTCCTGAAAAAATTGATGGTTGAGAATACGCCTTAGACTCGTGGAAAACAACTTCCGTTCAATGATTTAACGTAACATTTGGATGGCCGGAATCCTTTATGCTCATAATGACTATAAAAGTTGACATATCCCATAATTTCTATTAATATTTCCTTAACCAATAACATAGGGAGCCGAGACACAATGACTGGGGATCATAAACACGGTTTATTTGCAGGCCACAATCATGGTGGTCACGGTTACGGCTATCGGGATGACAGATACGGCAATCCGTATGGCGACCGTTATGAGCGCCCTGTGCGCCAGCGCCCGCCCCTGCCCTATGAAGGTTCGCTGAAAGAGGTGTTCAACGCCGCCGTCAAGGAAGCGGTGGTGCATTATCCCGAACTGAAGGGCACGTTCCTTTTCGTCAACGCCGGCGAAATGACGATGAACCACGACCTCGACCCCCGCAAAACAGCGCTGCGCAGCGAGGAAGATATCCAGCGATTTGCAACGCAAATGGTGCGCGAGGCGCAAGGCGGCTCCGCATTCGCGACGAAGATCGAACAAGCCGGCCTGCATGTGATGACCTTCAACCCGCTGCCCTTCCGCCTGTTCACGACCAAAGACCAGCCGTACGAGATGGAAGCGATGGCGACGTTCTATCACGAACTGGGCCACCTGGTCGCACCCGGCGCTTTTGGATCCCCGACGGAAGGCCTCGCCGAAAACGTGGCGGACGTCTTCGCAATCCTGCGCCACATCCAGAAATACGGCGACGACAGCAAGGCGATTGAAATGGGCAGCTGGGCGCGCGCATGGCGCTTCGTGCTCGAAGGCCAGGGCGACCACTTCACCACCCTCTCCATCGACGCGATGCCGAAACTGCTGGAAAAGCTGGACGTGCAGGCGCTGACGCCCGCCGAAACCGCCGCGCTGTCTGCGCGCGTCGCACTGCAAAACACGCCGCATATCGAAGTGATGGCGACCGTCGCCCACAACTTCCGCGCCGTCAAACGCACGATTGCGCAGACGGGCGATGTGGAAGAAGGCCTGAAGGCGCTTGCGGAAATCACGCTCGGTGACGACCACGCGAAACGCGAGACCTATTTCACTTTCCGCATCGGCTCATCCGCGTTGCAGCGCTTCCTCGATGGCAAGGTGGGTTTTGACGCGGAGACGCAGAAAATGCTGTTCGGCAAGCAGATCTGGCGCGACACCTCGCCCATCAAGCTGGAAGGCCGCTATTGGGATGACGTGCGCGACCGCATGGCGGAACGCCGCGCGCAGCTCGACAAGGAAGGCGTGCTGCTCGGCATGCCGCACCTGAAAGAGCCCCGTGCGCCGAAAGCGTCGAACAGCAACGACGCCCCGCCCCCGCCCAAGAAAAGCGGCGGCTGGAGCCTGTTCGGCAACAACTAAATAACGCTACAAAAAAGCCCCGCCCGGGATTTCCCGCGGCGGGGCTTTTTCTTTGTTCGATATTATTTTGCCGGTGCGACGCGCCAGATGATATTCCCCACATCATCCGCCACCAGCAGCGCGCCCTTGCCGTCGGTTTCGACGCCGACGGGGCGGCCTAGGGCATTGCCTTCACCGTCAAGGAAGCCGGTCAGGAAATCCTGCGGCATGCCGTCGGGCTTGCCATCCTTGAAGGGGATATAAACGACCTTGTAGCCGCTCGGCACGCTGCGGTTCCACGAGCCGTGCTGGCCGATGAAAACCCCGCCCTTATATTGTGCGGGCAGCAGGTCTGCGGTGTAGAAGGTCAACCCCAGCGATGCTGTATGCCCGCCGAGCGCGTAATCCGGCACGATGGCTTTTGCGACCAGTGCGGGATTTTGCGGCTTAACCCGCTCGTCGACATTCTGTCCGAAATAGCTGTAGGGCCAGCCGTAGAAACCTCCCTGCTTCACCGATGTCATATAATCGGGCACAAGATCATCGCCCAGCTCGTCGCGCTCGTTTACCGCCGTCCACAGCGTGTCGGTGCCGGGCTGCCAGTCCATGCCGACAGGGTTGCGAAGACCGCTCGCGAAAACTTCCGT
>JAQSWE010000118.1 GCA_029266795.1 Alphaproteobacteria bacterium
GACTCCCAGTGGATTTCGAAAACGATGATGTCCTTGCGCGAAAGGATCATTGCGTCATGCTTGTCGAAAACCTCCAACGCATCGTCGGGGTTGTTCTTGGACGCGACCGCGAGCATGACGCCCTTTGATTTCAGGTGCATCAGGTAACGCTGGAAATCGCGGAAGGCACGGCCGGGGAATTCATCGCCCAGCGCGATGCCGCCCAAGCCGTCTTCACCAATCACGCCGCCCCAGAGGGTGTTGTCGAGGTCGAGGACGACGCATTTTTTCGCGCTGATTTTTTCTGCGGCGATAATGCGGCCGGCCTGCGTGCCGATCGCCTGCCAGAAAGTATTGGTATAGGGCTGGCGGTAGAGCTGCCATTTGCGCGCGTCATGGGCTTGGGTGGTGCCGTGTGCGATCAACAGCGCCTGCAAATCCAGCACGCGCAACCGGTCGATCTTTGCCGTTTCCTGCGCCCATGTCTGCATAATCGCCATGTAGACCTGCATCGCCGGCGAAGCGAGTTCCAGTGCGTCGAACCCGGGCAGGGACGGGAAGGGCGGCGTAGACACGATCAGTGTGCCAGAGAAATTGCGGCGCAGCTGTGCGACCGATGCGGCGAACTGGCGGATGTCGTCCAGCAGCGCGGGCAGGGCGTCGGCGCTGTCGAGCGTCGCCGCCAGTTTCGCGCTAAACATATCCTCCACGCGCCAGAGCATGACGATGATCTGCGCGTCGCCGACCGCATGTTTGTGATTGATGCAAAGCTGCTGCAATTGCCCGAAAGGCGCGACGGAGAACGCCGGCTTCATGCCTTTGCCGAGCAGATGCGCGCCCAAATACGGTTCGAGCGGTTCGAGCGTGAAGGAACCCGCGAGGCCGACGGTGAGATCCGCTGCGTCTCCTGATTTCCGGTATTGCCGCCATGCCGTCTGCGGATCGGGTGCGGTCATGGCGCGGTCAAACCTTGACGTTCTTGTCCTGCAGCGTTTTGCGCGCGAGGCCGATCGACGACATCTTCATGATTTCCTTGGTCGACAGCTGGATCTTGAACTTATCCTCGATCGCGGCGACGAGGTGCATTGCCGCAAGGCTGTCCCACTGGCGCACGGAATCGGGCGAGCTGTTGTCATTCAGCGCGGCAGGCTCAACCTGCAGCACATCGGCAAATAATTCGATCAACGCATCGGCCATGAAAACACCCCTGAAACCGTTAAAAATCAATGTCCGGCGATTTTATCAAAGCGCCTTTTTGAAAGATAGGCGATTTTTCAGAGATGGAGCAGTGTGTTGCCATAGTGAGGGCTTTTTAAGTGGTTGAAGCTGTTTCATAAAATGCGATATACGCAATTAGTTATTGACTATTTATGTGTTCTGTGAAATGATGATAAGGATGAAAGGAGGCTGAAATGGACCGGAAAAAGATAAAAATCCAGCTCCTCGCCGCTTTCATCTTCCTTCTCACAGTGTTTGGAACTAGCGGAAAACCGCTGGCGTCACTCGTCGTCGTAAACCACATCCTGAATGACCGGCATCGCGGCTTTGCGGTCGGCGCGGGCTTTTTCGATGTGCTTATACATCTCGGCGAGGACCGTTTCGGTGCCGTCTTTGGCGACGGCGGAGATCAGGTGGACTTTTTTGCGGATGGCCTTGGAGAGGATTTTCTGCTGGTCTTCGGCAAGTTCGGGGCCGAGGGCGTCGATCTTGTTCAGGGCGATGATCTCGGGCTTTTTGGCGAGGCCGTGGCCGTAGGCTTTCAGCTCCGCGCGGATGGTCTTGTACGCGCCGACGATGTCGTCCTGCGTCGCGTCGATGAGGTGGAGGAGGGCGCCCGTGCGCTCCACATGGCCGAGGAAGCGGGTGCCGAGGCCGACGCCTTCCGACGCGCCTTCGATCAGGCCTGGGATATCCGCCAGCACGAATTCCTTGTCATGCGTGCGCACGACGCCGAGGTTCGGGGCGAGGGTGGTGAAGGGGTAATCGGCGATCTTCGGCTTCGCGCGCGTGGTGACGGAAAGGAAGGTCGATTTGCCGGCGTTCGGCAGGCCGACGATGCCGGCATCGGCGATCAGTTTCAAGCGCAGCCAAACCGCGCGTTCCTCGCCGGGCCAGCCGGGGGTGGATTTGCGGGGCGCGCGGTTGGTGGCGGATTTGTAATGCGCGTTGCCGAAGCCGCCGTCGCCGCCCTTCAGGAACAGCACGCGCTGGCCGGGGATGGTGAGGTCGAGCAGCTCGGTTTCCTTGTCCTCGTCGAGGACAACGGTGCCGACGGGCACGCGGATGATGATATCCTTACCGCCCTTGCCGGAGCAGTTGTCGCCCCCGCCATGCATGCCGGGCGCCGCGCGGAAGTGCTGCGTGTAGCGGAAATCGATAAGGGTGTTCAGGTTGTCGAGGACTTCGAAATAGACATCGCCGCCGCGCCCGCCGTTGCCGCCGTCGGGGCCGCCCATGTCGATGAACTTCTCGCGGCGGAAGGCAATGGCGCCGGGGCCGCCCTTGCCGCTTTCGAGATAGATTTTCGCTTCATCAAGGAATTTCATGGGAGTGGATGCCTAAATAAAAACCGGGGAATGGAAATTCCCCGGCTTTTAAAAACTTTTACGGACGGAAGATTATTCCGCCGACTCGTTCGCCGGAACGACCGAGATGTACTGACGGCCTTTCAGGCCGCCGTGGAATTTCACAACGCCGTCGCGCTTTGCGAAGATCGTGTGATCTTTGCCGATGCCGACGAATTTGCCGGGATGCCATTGCGTGCCGCGCTGGCGCACGATGATGCCGCCATTGTTGATTTCCTGGCCGCCATAGACTTTAACGCCTAGGCGCTGGCCAGCTGAGTCGCGACCGTTTCTGGATGAACCGCCGGCTTTCTTATGTGCCATTTTATATACTCCTTAGACTGGTAAACTTAACCCGTGATGCCCGTGATCTTCAGAACCAGCAGGTTCTGGCGATGGCCGTTTTTGCGGCGATAGTTCTGGCGGCGCTTTTTCTTGAAGACGATGACTTTATCGTCGCGGATCTGGTCCAGCACTTCTGCGCTCACGCTCGCGCCCGAAATCAGGGGGCTGCCGAACTTGGCTTTGCCGTCGGTGCCGCCGACCATCAGGACTTCGCTCAGGGTGACTTTGTCGCCCTTTTTGGCGTCGAGCAGTTCGACTCGCAGGATATCATCCTTCTTCACGCGATACTGCTTACCACCGGTTTTAATGACTGCGTACATAGCTATGACCGTTTCATTTCAAGTGTTTATCATGAATCTTTACGGGCGCTTATGGAGCGTCCGAGATAGGCAATATACTCTCATCGCCTGATATGTCAAGAAATAATGGGGCGTATCCGCCATTTATCGCCGCTGTTTCATGATATATAATGTCCGGCAGGGGATGTGAAGGGGATGACGCAGATATTAAATAGTCTGGTGGTTGCCAAGGGGCTGGATACTCAGCATGCCCTCGAAGAAATTATGGTAAATAACCTTGAGGGCTACGTCTTCAGTTTCCTGACGCACCCCCTCGACCGCCTGACCGAGATCGACCGCGACCCTGACCTTATCTTTATCGATGGCAATGGGGGCTTAGCGGGCGACGATATCCCGCGCATCGTGCGCCTGTTCCCGCGCAAGACCTATGTCGTGCTGGATGACAACCCCGGCATGAAGCGCCGCATGTACCTGAACATGGGCATCGACGAGGTCATGAGCCTTGGCGACCTGCAGTCGGAGCTGGGCAAGCACCTGCTGGAAAAATTGCTGGTCCTGAAGGAACTGGCGGCGGCCGAGGCGCGGATCGAGCAGGGGGAGGAACGCTTCCGCGGCATCATTGAACATTCGAATGATATTTTGGTGTTGCTGGATGCGGCGGGGACAATCCTTTACACCAGCCCCGCTTTCACCCGCCAGATGGATTACGAGATATGGGAGGTGATGGGGCAGCCCTTTTTCAGTTTCCTGCATGCCAGCGACAAGGTGGAGTTCGAAGACCAGTTCCGCTGGCTCGTGACCCATTCTGCGGAGGACGCGACGCCCACATCCTTCAAGTTCTGGCACAAGCGGGGTGTCTGGCTGGATTTCGAGGCGAGCGGGTCGAATTTGTTACGCAATGTGACGGTGCAGGCTGTTGTGCTGCATATGCGCGACGTGACGGCGCATAAAAAGGCCGAGAACGAATTGGCCGAATACCGCAAGCGGCTGGAGGTGCTGGTCGAGGAGCGCACACAGGAAGCCGCTGCCGCCAACCGCCGCGCCGACGCTGTGATCGCCGCCAGCCCCGATGCCCTGATCGCGATTGACGAAAACGGCATGATCGCCTTCGCCAGCCGCCACTATTACACTCTTTATCCGCACAGCGCCAAGCTGCTGGCGCCGGGTGTGCATGTGATGAAGGCTTTCGAGGTCGTGGCGCATGAAGTCGGCCTTGAAAAGGGCGAGCCCCGATACGAGGACATGAAGGCTTGGTGGGAGAACCCCAAGGGCAGCAAAGAATATAAGATGCATAACGGCACCTGGGTGCGGATGCAGGCACGGCGGATTCCTGCGACAAACGGCATCGTCATTTCCACGACCAATATCACCGATTACAAGCGCCAACAGGCGCTGTTGGCTGCGCAAACAGCCGAGCTGGGCGTTGCACTTGCCAAGGAAAAAGCGGTCGTCGAGCAGCAGAAAACCTTCGTTTCCATGGTCAGCCACGAATTCCGAACACCGCTAACGATTATCGACGGCAACGCGCAGATCATCCACAAACGCGGCGACACCATCGGGAAAGAGGCGTTGGAAAAACGCAGCTCTACCATTCGCGCGGCGGTCGACCGGCTGGTGCGGCTGATTGAAACTATCCTGTCGGCGCATATGATGGAAAGCGGGCGGCTGGAGTTGAAACCCGGTCCGGCTGACCTGTCACAGATCATTAAGGAGGCGGTCGCCGACCAGCAGGATATATCCCCCGGCCACCTGATACGCTTCGAGGCGCGCGGCGTGCCGAAGATCATGCATCTCGACGACAAGGTCATCCGGCAGATGATGGCGAACCTGCTGTCGAACGCGATTAAGTATTCACCGAACGCAGAGCGCGTGGAGGTGACGGCATTTACGGAAGGCAATTATGTTTTTATCGAGGTGCAAGATCACGGCGTCGGCATTCCCCAGAGCGAAGTCGAAAAGGTGTTCGAGAAATATTTCCGTGCCAAGACATCGGCGGGCATTCCTGGCTCGGGACTGGGGCTAAGCCTCGTCCGGCAGTTTGTGACGCTGCATGGTGGCGAAGTCACCTTGCGCAGCAAGGAAGGCATTGGTACAGTCGTGACCGTAAGGCTGCCATTAGACGGCCATTAGGGGGATGCGGTGAAGATACAGTTACGGGAGGGCCCGATGGCCAAGATTCTGCTGATCGAAGACGAGGCGCCAGTGCGCGAAATGCTGCTCGACGAACTGACCGTGCAGGGCCACAAGGTGATCGAGGCCGCGAACGGCGAAGAGGGCCTGCAAAAATTCCTCGAGAACGAGCCCGACCTCGTGCTCTGCGACCGCGCGATGCCGGGCATGTCGGGCTTTGACGTGCTGGAACGCATCCGTGGCGCGCATCCGCAATTCATCGACGTGCCGTTCATTTTCCTGACCGCGCTGACCGATGTGCGTGACAAGGCCGCCGTCGAACATCTTAACCCCGCCGCCTATATCGAAAAGCCGGTGGATTTCGAGATGCTGTCGCAGCGGATCGAAACGCTGCTCAAGCGCGCGGATTAACTGCCATGCTTTAGGCTGTGTTCCGGTCCGGCTTCCATTCCGCGATGAATTTCTCAGCTTCTTTCAGTTGTGCCTTGGTCAGGCGCGCGGCAACTTCGTCACGTTCCTTGGCGGCATCGAGGCCGTCGGCGATGCCGAGGCTGAACCAGATATAGGATTGCACATCGTCCTTCGGCACGCCGTCACCCATCGCGTACATGACGCCGAGTTTGCATTTCGCCTGCTTGAATCCGTTATTGGCGGCCATGAGGAACCAGCCGGCGGCTTTCACGGGGTCGCGCGGCATGCCCATGCCTTTCAGGTACATCTCGCCGAGGTTATCCATCGCGCCTGTGCTGCCGAGCGCCGCGCCAAGGCGGAACCAGTTATGCGCGGCTGTCAGGTCTTTTGACACGCCGCGCCCGAGGATATGGAGGATGCCCAGGTTGTTATGGGCGAGCTTGTCGCCTTTTTCAGCCGCCTTGCGGTACAGGGCGGCGGCCTGCGTTTCGTTCGCGGGGACGCCGCGGCCTTCGAGGAACAGGCCGGCCAGCTTGTTGATCGCTTCCGCATTTTCGGCGGTGGCGTATTTTTGCAGGATGGCGAGGGTCGAGTTCTCGACCAGCGACTCTTCCGGCGGGTAGCCCCGCGACAGGGCGAATTTGATGCCCTGCGGCAGGACGGCGCGACCTTCGGCGGTCAGGACATAACCGGTCGTCATCTCGTTAAGCGCGCGGGCGGCGAGACCAGCGTTATCGTCGGGCAGAGCCTCGGGACGTTCAGCTGCGAGCCCCATGCGGGCAAGCTGGGCCAGAAAGTAACCATTGGCGGAATCCCTCGACGTCAGGATTTCCGCGTCCGGTGCGGCCTGCAGGCAGGCTTGCAGCACCGACAGGTCGGCAGGCTTCAGCGCCCAGATCAGCGCCGGCAAAATGCGTTTGTCGTCTTCGGTCACGGTGGATCCTCCGGCTCGCAGATTATCAGCGCGGGGGGCAAAGCAAAACCCCCGGACTGTGCGTCCGGGGGTTTTTCAATTTTTGGGTAACCAAGTGGGGTTTTGGGGTTTCAGGGGAGTTTAGCTGCCTGCTTGATTACCCTGGCAGACCGAAGTCCACCAATCTCGAATTCTGTTTGCCGCTTGATTTGTCTTACTGAAGTGAATGCAGATTAATCTGTAAGCGATTCAAAAGGCAAGCAGAATTTGTTTTTGTAACTTTGGATACATTACATAACGAACCGCGATTCTGCAAGCTGAATCCGGTAAAATCTTCATTGACAAAAGCAGTTAAAAATTAACTTTAACTAACTATTTCAAAATACTGTTTTATTTAAGTTTTTTGACTTCATTTAAGACTTCTTCGGCATGGCCAGCGGCCTTCACTTTCCGCCATATATGGCGGATCACACCGTCGGCATCGATCAGATAAGTTGCCCGTTCGATGCCCATATAGGTCTTGCCGTAGTTCGTTTTCTCGACCCATGTGCCAAAGGATTCGCAGATGCTGCCGTCATTGTCGCTGATAAGCGTGAAGGGCAGCTCGAATTTCTTGGTGAACTTCTCGTGCGACATCAGGTCGTCTTTGGAAACCCCGAAAACCTTTGCATTCATCTTGGTGAATTTGGGCAGGTTGTCGCGGAAGGCGCAGGCCTCTATCGTGCAGCCGGGGGTGTCATCCTTGGGGTAGAAATAAATGACGGCATTCGACCCTTTCAGATCTTTCGCGCTGATCGGGCCCTTGTCCGTTTCGCCTTTAAAGGCGGGAAGTTTATCGCCAACTTTCAACGTCATTTTGACTTCTCCTGAGATACTGTTTTA
>JAQSWE010000001.1 GCA_029266795.1 Alphaproteobacteria bacterium
CTCTTCAAGCTTGCGCCCGATCATTTCCTGCGCGGGATGGCCGAACATCCGCTCCGCCGCGGCATTGAAAACGGTAATCGTGCCGTGAGAGTCGATGGAGATAATACCGTCCATCGCGGAGGCGATGATGCCGGCTTGACGTGCTTCGCTTTCCCGCAGCGCATTGAGGGCGGCCAGCAACTCCTCATTAGCTTTTTTCAGTTTTTCTTCCATCAAAACGCCGCTTTTTTACTGTCCAGCACCAGCATATATCCTGCGCTGCGCACCGTTTTGATGATTTCCGGCATCTTGGCGTTGTCGCCGATTTTTTTCCGAAGGCGCGCGACCTGGATGTCGATCGAACGATCGGTGATGTCGAGGCTGTCGTCCCGGATCGCATCGAGTATCTGCTCGCGGGTCAGGACGCGGTTTGGCGCGCGGGCGAGCATGTCGAGCAGCTTGAACTCGCCGACGGTAAGATTGCCGGATGTACCGGCTTCGTCGAAGATCTGGAAGCGCGCCCTGTTGAGGATCCATTTGCCGATCCGGACTTTTTCACCCGCGTCCTGCGGTGGCGCGGCATCCTTCATGCTGGCGTAGCGCCGCAAATGCGCGCGGACGCGCGCCTTCATCTCGGCCTCGTCAAAGGGCTTCGTCATGTAGTCGTCGGCGCCCATTTCAAGCCCGACGATCTTGTCTGCCAGTTCGTTCTTTCCGCTGATGGCGATGATAGGGACGTTCGTCAGCTGGCGGATTTTTTCGATCAGCACCAGTCCGTTGCCGTCGGGCAGCAATATGTCGAGGAGGATAAGATCCACTGAAATTTTTTTCAGTTTTTCAAGGCATTCGCGTGAGTCGTGGGCGGTGATAACCGCATATCCTTCGGACTCAAGGCTGAGTGCGATCAGGCTCTTCAACTCCTCGTTGTCGTCGACGATATAAATTGTCTCTTGCAAAATCAGGCCATGAGTGAGAATTCAGAAAACGGTAATTTCCGTTTATCCCACTCATTTCAAAGTAATACAATTATAGTTGTTAGCTGGCGTGCATAGTTATGGATAAGTTACGCCCGCGATCTTGTAAACGGCCTTGATGTCGCTCACTTTAACGCTGAGAGGCTTGCCTGAGGAAATATACTTAAAATTGTAAAAGAGACCCTTTGCACTGATGAAAACAAGGATTGCGGCGCCATTTTCGTGAATGCAGACGCAAGGTTTTCGGGGAGCCGGCAGTTTCGTGCGGTCGAGATAGATAATGGTGCCATGGGGATAGGAGAGAGCATAATCGTCGCCCTGCATAAACAAGGCAATGGCATCCGCAGTCTCTTCGAGATTGGGCAGGGGGCGGATGCGATCGATAATCTCCCTCGCCAAAAAAGAATAAGCCCGCCGACGCTTGTTCAAACTGTCGCCGAAAGTGAAAACGGGAATTTTACGTTCCGGTGCAGTGATAACGGGGGGAGCCGACGCTGCAGAAACTTCAGGCTGTTCACCCGTCAACAGCCATTCGGGAGACACCTTCAGCGCTTTCGCCAATTCGTAAAGGTAACGGGGACGCCTTGTCTCGCCGCGCTCGAACTTCTCGTATGCCTGCTGGGTAACGCGGCATGCCTTCGCGACCTGACGTTGTGTCAGTTTCAGTTCCGCGCGGCGTTGATGCGCCCTACGATGTGCAGACTGCATACATATCTCCAAGCAAAAGTATATTTGCCAGCGTCAATCACTTAAAGCCTTAAAAAGATTGTCAAAAACGTTACCCATGACAATTTTGGTTGTTATGCGATTCATGCCTGCCGTGCCCCTTTCACGAGGTCGCTGTGGCGGTAACGCAGAATGCCTTCAGGTTTCACAACGGGACCGCAGATGACAGGTCCGGAAATGTAATCAAAACCCATGCATACGGCGGATGCGGCAAGGCTGATCGACGGGACATCGAGCAGGAATTTTCGCGACGGCCGTGCGGCGTCGGCTTGCAGGCTGAACATCCGAAGTCTTTTTATAACCGCCTCTTCGGATACGCCCTCCATCAGGGTGGACAGGCCGGAGCCGTCAAACCCTGCATTGCGCAGGCCGGAAAGGTCGGTCGTCTCGGCAATGGCCGTTTCGGCAAAGATGGCCCGCCCGTATTTTTTCAACACGAAGGGATAATGAACACCTCCGGACTTCAGGATGCCAGGCGGCAGGCCCTCGATCTTGAATATGAGAAAATTTCTCTGGGTGACGGGTATGCTTTTGCACAGCAACTCGTATTTCGCGAGGTAGCCTGCATCGGACAGTGTCGCATGTCTCACCGGGCACATGATCAGCGCCGGGCGGTTTTCGGTTTCAAACCGCTGCAACTCGACAACAGCGCGGGACAGCAGCAGCAGATCCGCCTGCGGCCCCGGTTCAATGCCGCCCACAGCACATAAATATGTCGTTATCGCGTTGACCTTTACTTCCCACAACGGAACGAAGGTGAAGACGGGATGGCAGGGAAGCGGGTTTTTCCGCTGCTCTCCCGCTTCGCCAACGGCGTCATCCGGGTGAGAAGCGGCAAGATTCTCGAGAATTTCCCCGAGAGGTTTCCCGGAGAGAAATCCCGCCTTTGTTTGCACGATATGCTTCTTGATCGCGATGCCGCGCAGATCCTCATTGCCGGAAGAAAAAAGACGGTCACGAATTTCGTTGGAAATCGTGCTTGCGATAGACTCGCCTTCCTCACGCGACGCGCGCGCAAAAATAACGAGATAGGTATCCTCTTTGTGCCGCAGGTGAATGTCCCCCTTGGACAAGTGGCGCGCGATAACCTCCTCGGTGATCGCATAAACCTGCGCCTGCATCGCGGGCCATTTTGCCCCGAGACGCCGCCTGACCTTTTCGAGCCCGATAAGCTGCAGCTTGCCCGACGTCACCAGCGAGCGTTTCCTGAATAATTCTGAGCATAAGGATTCCAATTCCTTCTGCTGCAGCGTGGCAGGGGGAAGGTTTGCCTCTTTCTCCGCCACCGGAACAGAAGGATTATCCCCCAGTCCAAACCTGTTGAGAAAAGCAGAGATAAAGGGCAGCGGACTGGAAACGGGCATATCAAGCGCCTTCTTTCTGAATGTCTTGCATGAGCTCGAGTATCTGGCGGGGGGTAAAGGGTTTGACGAGGGTGCGGCTTGCGCCGAACGTGGCGGCGAGGTCGAGGAAGCCCATATCTTTTTGCGGACCGCCGCTCGACATCGCGATGATGGGGGTGCCGGGGCTGATGGTCCGCATTTCCGTGATCGTCGACAGTCCTTCCTTGTCCGGCATCAACAAATCTGTCACGACCAGGTCCGGATGGATCTGGCGAAACAGTTTCAACCCTTCGAAGCCGTTGCAGGCGCCATGTGTCTCATAATTCAGGTTGCCAAGAATGCGGCAAAGGGAGGTGCGCGTCAGCGTATCGTCTTCGATGACAAGAATTTTTAACCGCTTTGCCGCGTTTTCTATAAGGGGTTCCGACATTGTTATCTCCTCTGTGTTCAAATTAAGCGTCAGGTTTGCTGGCGTGCCGCAAAGAATCTCCGTACTTCAGAAAACCGTCGTTCGATGTCGAGAAGGATATTTTTCTTCTCCTCCTTGACGCTTCCGCCGGCGCTTTCCGCCTTCAGGCAGACTTCCGCCAGCGTCATCGCGCCGATTTGAAGCGCAGAGCCTTTAAATTTATGTGACGCCTGCTTCCACTCACTATCCGTCCTGTCGCCGGCAATGTGGTGTTCCAGAATGTCCAATATCTCCACGCCGGATGTTACAAACATCTCAGCCATCTTTTTCTCCTCGGCAGGCTCGCCTTCCGTGAAGAGCTCGAGATGCGCAAGATCGATAGGCGCCGGGTTCACAACCGGATCGACAGGCGATGGGGCAGAAACATTTCCGGCGGCGGCATCGGGCAGGCGCTTTTCAGCGTCCAACAGCCAATGGCAAAGGGATGTCCGCAGGCTTTCCGGATTGACGGGCTTGCTGATATAGTCATCCATGCCGGCTTTAAGGCACTCCAGGCGGTCTCCGACCATGGCGTGCGCGGTCATCGCGATAATTGGTATAGGTCTGCTGCCAGATGATTTCTCCATGTCGCGGATCAGGCGCGTCGCTTCGAAGCCGTCCATTTCCGGCATCTGGCAGTCCATCAGGATAACGTCATAGCAATGCTTGCAATTGGAAATCTTCTGGAGCGCCTCGGCGCCATTGGTTGCCTCCTCGATGGCGCGGAAACCCATCTTCTGCAGCAGCTTGTTGGCGAAAAGACGGTTTACGGGATGATCGTCAACCAGCAGCACCCTGAATTTCGCGAAGCTGTCATCCGTGCTCAGCGCGCGCAGGCCAACGGCGCCGGAACGGACGACCATTTTTGCGGTCGCCGTTTTCAGCGGCAACTGCACGCGGAATGTCGTTCCCTTGCCGGCGACGCTCTCGAACCCGACCGTGCCGCGCATCTTGGTGACCAGCATGCGGGTGATCGCAAGCCCCAATCCCGTACCGCCGAATTTTCGGCTGCGCGAGGCATCACCCTGTTCAAACTTATTGAAGAGCTTGTCTTTCATGGATGGGTCTATGCCGATGCCCGTATCCTCTACCGTTATGTTGTAATTGGATATCCGCGGGTCGGTCGACACTTCCGCGTCGACTAGAATATTCACATGGCCGCTTTCGGTGAATTTGATGGCGTTACCCACGAGGTTGGTAACGATCTGGTTGATGCGCATGGGGTCACCGATCACGAACGGCATGGCCATTTCGCAGTATTGTAAGTGGAGCGTGAGGCCTTTTTTAGACGCAAGGGGCGACAGCAGGTTAATGACGTTTTTCAGGTTGTCTTTCAGGTTGAACGGCGCTTCTTCGAGCGACAGCTCGCCGGCCTCCATTTTCGAAAAATCCAGAATGTCGTTCAGCAGGAAAAGAAGTGATTCACCGGACTTGACGATGGCGCGGATCAACTCCTCCTGTTCGGGAAGCATCTTGCCGGCGATCAACAGCTGTGAAAGCCCGATGATGCCATTCATGGGCGTGCGCAGGTCGTGGCTCATATTCGCCAGAAACTCGCTTTTCGCAGCGTTTGCTTTGTCCGACAGCTTTTTGGCTGCCATCAGGTCCGCGCGCCATTTCCTCAGGCCGAGAACCGTAGTAATCCACGAGATCACGATCACCGGCGCTGCGATCACCATCACAAGCGCATAGCGGTCCATCATCGTATGTGTTCTGCGCGCCATGGCTTCCGCGATAACGACCGCCGTGCCATCTGCCGCCAGGTTCGCAAATGTCTGATGCACGGCGGCTATCAGGCTGTTCTGGACGTGCCAGCTGTAGGATAGCGCGAGCAGCAAGGCGCCTGTCGCAACGAGTGAAACCGTAAGAATGCGGATTGGAAAGGAGATGTCGCTGGAATTGCCGGAGAAAAACGCGCGTCCCAGCTTGAAGAACTTCAGCGACAGCGCAATGCTGACGATGACGCCCGTCATGACCGCGACAAAAATTGCCTGCGTGCCGTCATTTCCCTGCGAACCAACCGGCGTGACGCACATGTCGCCGTTGGGAATAAATACGGCAGCGGCCATACCCGTATAATGCATGCCGCAGATCGCCGCGCCCATGACGAGCGCCGCTGCCGCGCGCAGCGACGTCTTGCGATGCGTCTGGCTAAATTTTTCAATGCGGCTGAATATCCACAGAGCGGCGCCGGACGCGGTGACGGCAATCATGAAAGACAGGGCAATCATACCGGGCAGGTATCGCACTTCGACGAAGTCCATCTGCATCGCGGCCATGCCGGTATAGTGCATAGTGAAGACCGCAGCGCCCATCAGCAGCGCCCCGGCGGCTTGCTTGCGCAGCGAGAGACGGGGCGACGCCACAATTTTGAAGAATCCGAAAGCGATGCTGATGGCAATCAGGAAGGACAAGATTGTCAACGGCGCGTCATATGACATGCGCATCTCCATTTTATAGGCAAGCATGCCGATAAAATGCATCGACCAGATCGCGCAGCCCATCGCGATCGCGCCGGCAACGAGCATCGCCGTCTTCAATCGCGAGACTTGAGTCTTGGTGTATTCGGAAGCGAGTGATAATCCGGTATAGGAACCAAGCACCGCCACGACATATGAAAGAACAACGAGCCAAGGCGCATAATTTCCGGCCATCGCGTCCGCCGGCGCTGCATCGATGAAAAACTGCTGGATCATATTGCCCCCGCTCATGCGCCCTGAACGCCTATGTGCACGATCCCAAGCTATCAAGGCTGCATGTCGGCTCTATGTCAGGTTGTTTCGGGACTGAAACAATATCTGTAAATCATTGCAAATAATCACGAAAAGCCGGATTTTTTATATTTCTGCAATGCGTATCGTGCCTGAAACAAACAGACATGCCCCTGACACACCCTCCAGCCAAAGTAGGACATCAACCCCGCGAATCAGAAAGAGGTCCCCACATGAACAAGCATGCATCACTTGCATCAATTCTCGTTGATAACGAGAGCGTCGGCCCGGCGGCTCTGAACTTACGGCTTGCCTTCAGGCGCGCCAGTTACACCGTCGAAAGAAACACGGCAATCAAGATACTCGTTATCGAGGATGACAAGCTTTCGCGGCTCATGCTTTGCAAAATTCTCCAAAGCAAGAAATACACGACGATAGAGGCGCCAAACGGCGCGGTAGGGTTCAAGATGTTTATGGAGCAAAAGCCGGATCTTATCCTGACGGACATCCTCATGCCCGAAAAAGAGGGGCTTGAGACCATACTCGAAATACGCGCCTGTGACGCCGATATCCCGATTATCGCCATGTCGGGCGGCGGTTACGAAGGCAACCTGAACTTTCTCAAAATGGCGGCCAAGCTGGGCGCAACCCGCACCCTCACCAAGCCCTTTAAACCATCTGACATTTTATTATTAATGTCGTCCCTTACGTTAAAGGGAACGGGGTTTCGGGGCCAAGAAATAACGGCCCTATTGGATGCATGAAGACGTGAAGCGCGCGATTAAAATTGCGAGCCCCCTCATGCCCCTCCCGTCACTTGAAAATCTTGTTCACCGTGTGCACCACGCGGTCGAAATGCGTGTCGGCGATGTGATGCGCGCCGGCATTGACGAGGTGTTCGACGGGGTGCATGCCCCAGGCGACGCCGATGGTGTGCGCCTTTGACGCGCGGCCCATTTTCACGTCCATCGTCGTGTCGCCCACCATCACCGTTTCATCGGGGTGGAATTTAAGGTCGCGCATGACGGAAAGCAGCATATCGGGCTCGGGCTTTTCCTTTTCCTTGCGGCGGGTGATGTCATCCCATGTCCTGTAGGCGGTGAAATGCTTGTTCAGTTTGTGATGGTCGAGCAAATGAAGCAGCGGCGCCTCGCCTTTTGACGTGACAATGGCGAGCGTATGACCGAGGTCCTTCAGATGCGTCATGGCTTCGACGACACCTTCGAACAGGAGCGGCGTTTTGTCGACATGCCCCAACATCGACCATTCATCCATGCGCACGAAAGTGTTGACGAGGTGGCGCGCCTGTTCTTCCTTGTCGACGCCCCATTTGAAATCGTGGTTATGGGGGTCGGAGTACCCTTGCCGGATCGCCTCGTAATGCGGCTCAGGCAAATTATTCTCGTAACTATATTCGCGGATCACGCGCTCGAACAGGCCATAGCTGTCGAGGAAAGTGCCGTCTACGTCAAACACAACAAGCTTGGTCATGCCGCCATCTTCCTTTGCGCGCCGCGCAGGTCATAGCCGAAATCATGGCGCAGGTAGCGCGCGGTGGTCGCGTCGAAAAACGCACCGTTTTCGCCGTTGAAATAAGCGGCGACGTCCATGCGCGGCTCCTTGCGCACGACGATGGTGGTGACTTCGGGGTTGGGTTTTTCCGCCATCCTGTCGCGGCTGGCTTCCGCCAGTGCGCTGTCGATGACGGCATCGGTTACGTTTTGAATGCTGAAAAATTGGCAGACGCGGCGCAAACTGCCGCCCGCATCCGCCTTCATGTCCTCATATTTCAGCGGCATGACGGATTGCGGATATTTCTCCAGCATCCGGCCCCATTCGTTCATGAATCGCATGCGCGACCAGATATCGCTGTGGAATGTTTTCTGGCGCACATCGCCGCGAAGATAGGTCGCAAAATCGCAATTGCCGTAGTCGCCCTTGAACCGCTCGTAATGCGACACCAGCGATTCCTTCAGGTCGCGCACCAACACGAGGTATTTCGGGTAATGCAGGAAAGGCAGCATGAGCGTGAAACCGTGCGGATAGCCGTGGCTGTGCACGATCTGCGGAATGTTTTTATATTTCGGCGGCGATTTGGTATGGCCGATGATGCTGTCGTCCTGAATGTGCGCCAGCGGGGGCAGGTTATAGAGTTGCGCCAGCACGCTGGCCAGCTGGTTCTTGATCCAGTGGCTGCCCGATTGCTGCATCGACACGATATGGCCGTCGAAATTTCGGTGCATCAGCAGGCTGCCATTCGTCCAGCGCCGGTTGAGCGTGTAAAGCGCGAAGATGAGGTCTGTTTTCGTCATCATTTTTTCATGCTCAGGCGCGGTGCGAAATCTGCTTGAGCGTCTTAATCCAGCCCGCGTTGAATTCCGCGAATTCGCTGACATCGCGGAACGACCAGTTATCGCCATCACGGAAGACATGCGCGAAGACATAGCCATGCGCATGGGAATCGGCAGGCGGCGCAATCGTCTTCAGCAGCGCGTTCTTGTTAGTGCGGCTGCAGGCGAGGCGCACGGTCGCGTTCGGCGTTTCGCTTAAGGAATAGCGGCCATCGGTTTCGACGACGAAATAGAAATGCACATAGTCGTCCGGCAGCCCGCGGGTTTCGACAAAGGCCTGTTCGACATCGCTGGAACCCGCCGAGCCGTGGATCTGGTCGCCGCTGTGATAGACTTTTTTCGAGGTGTCAGCATAATTGCCTTCTTCCGGCCCGATCACGCATTTCAGGTTCATATGGCCGTCGAATACGTAGCAGGACAGGTCGAGGTCGTAGCGCCCCGCATCCTCCACATCCTTGCCGTCATCGACGCCGCGGCGGTAAAGGTCGGGCGCCCCGAGGCGGATCAGCGACAGCACGAAAATGCGAAACAGGTGGAAAGGCAGCTTGAAGAAATAAAAGACGTCGTAATGCCCGTTTTCATCCTTCAGCTGCGGCACATGCACGCGCAGCTTGCGGAACTGCGTCGGCCCCCAGCTGAGGCCCACGACGAAGCGACGTTCGCCCGCCGGGTCAATCTTCAGCGGCTGCGCCGGACCCTTGCCCGCAAAATGCGAATGCACGGTTTCAGCTTCGATCACTTTCGCCGCTTCGCCCGCCATGCTTAAATTTTCCCGACCTTCGGCAGCACCGCCGCCCAGTCGATATTTTCATCGACGCAAGTATCGATATTCTGCACGGCCCAGCCCTCGCCTGCGCGGGATACGCGGCAGAACACGTAATTATATTTGTCCTTGCCGGTGATTTCGTTCTTCAGGTTGTTCATGCCGGTCTTGGAATCGGCAAGGCGGATGAAGGGGCTGTTGAATTGCGACAGGTCGTATTTGCTGTCGCTTTTCACGACAAAATAAAGATGCTCGTATTCCGGCGGCAGGCCTTTGGTTTCAACATAGACAACCTCGTCGTCATTGCCGCCCATGCCGCCTTGGTCTTCGCCCGTATGGTAGATTTTCTTGGAAGGGTCGAACAACGCGTCGTTTTCGGTTTCGACCACCGACAGCAGCTTCAAGCCCCCGTCGAAGATATAGCAGCAGAGGTCGAGGTCATAGGCATCGGAATGCTTGTCGCGCCCCACGCCGTCCTGCTGCTTGCGCAGGCGGCTGGCGAACATGTCGAAGGTCACGAGGTTGGCGAAGGACAGGAAGAACACGCGCAGGAATTCAAACGGCGCGTAAAGCGCATGTGCGATGCGCGAGACTGCATTGTCGTCCGGCCCCTCCGCCAGCTTCACCTTCATCCCCGGCAGCTCCGGCGGGTCCCAGCTCAGGCCGACGAGAAAGCGTTTGGCGCCTTCCTGCGAAATTTTCAGCTCGGTCAGGTTTCCCTGTTCGGGGCCGGTGACGATGGTCATTTATTCCTCCAGCTTTTTCTTCAGGAGATCGTTGACGATGCCAGGATTGGCCTTGCCGCCCGATTTCTTGAGCACGGAGCCGACGAAGAACCCGAACAGCTTGTCCTTGCCGCCCTTGTATTCCGCGACCTTGTCAGGGTTTTCGGCCACGACTTCCGCCACGATTTTTTCAATCGCGCCGGTATCGGTCACCTGTTTCAGCCCTTTTTCCTCGACGATCACGCCGGGGTCTTTGCCGCTGACGAACATCTCGGCGAAGACTTCCTTGGCGATGCGGCCGGAAATCGTGTTGTCGGAAATAAGCCCGACCAATGCGCCCAGTTGGGACGCCTTCACGGGGCTTTCACGCAGGGTTTTCTCGCCCTTGTTGAGTGCGCCCAGCAATTCGGTCGTCAGCCAGTTGGCGACCAGTTTCGCGTCGCGGCCTTCGGCTGCTTTCTCGAAATATTCGGCGCGGTCTTTTTCCTGTACCAGCACGCTGGCATCCTGCACCGACATGCCGAAATCCTTGATGAAGCGGTGCTTCTTCGCATCCGGCAGTTCGGGCATCGTTTTGCGGATGTCGTCGATGAAATCATTCGCAACCGTCAGCGGAAGCAGGTCCGGATCGGGGAAGTAGCGGTAATCATGCGCGTCTTCCTTCGACCGCATGGAGCGGGTCGTGCCTTGTTTCGTATCAAACAGGCGCGTTTCCTGCACGATCTTGCCGCCGCTTTCGATCACTTCGATCTGGCGACGTGCTTCGTACTCGATCGCCTGCTGCACGAAACGGACGGAGTTGACGTTCTTGATCTCGCAGCGCGTGCCGAGTTCGGCGCCGAATTTGCGCACCGAGACGTTGACGTCGCAGCGCATCGAGCCTTCATCCATGTTGCCGTCGCAGGTGCCGAGATAGCGCACGATGGCGCGCAGCTTCGTCACATAGGCGCCCGCTTCTTCGGGGCTGCGCATATCGGGCTTGGAGACTATTTCCATCAGCGGGTTGCCGCTGCGGTTCAGGTCGACATAGCTTTTCTGCGGGTGTTGGTCATGCAGCGATTTCCCGGCATCCTGTTCCAGATGCAGGCGCTCGATGCCAATCACCTTCACCGTGCCGTCGGCCAGATCGATTTCAATCTCGCCATTACCCACGATGGGGTGCTGGTACTGTGAAATCTGGTAGCCCTGCGGCAGGTCGGGATAGAAATAGTTTTTGCGCTCGAATACCGACACGTTGTTGATGACGGCGTTGAGGCCAAGGCCGGTCAACACCGCCTTGGTCACGCATTCCTTGTTGATGACGGGCAGCATGCCGGGCATCCCTGCGTCGATCGGGCTGACCTGGCTGTTGGGGGCCGCGCCGAAATCGGCGCTTGCTCCCGAAAACAGTTTCGATTTCGTCAGAACCTGCGCGTGGACTTCCAGACCGATCACGGTTTCCCAGTCGCCTGTTTCGCCTTTGAGAATATAAGTCATGTTCGTTTCCCCTTACGCGGCTTTGACAAAATTGGACGGCACGGCGGTGAATTGCGCCGCATCCTCCAGCGTCTGCGACACGCGGAACATCGTTTCTTCATCGAACGGCTTGCCCAGCAATTGCAGGCCGAGCGGCAGCCCGTCGGCACTCAAACCCACCGGAATCGACATGCCGGGCATGCCCGCCATGGATGCCGGAATGGTGAAGATGTCGTTCAGGTACATCGTGACCGGATCTTGCGTGTTTTCGCCAATCGCGAAAGCGGGCGTCGGCGCGGTCGGCGTCAGCAGCACATCGCACTTTTGATAGGCGTTGACGAAATCCTGCCAGATCAGTTTGCGCACCTTGCGCGCCTTGTTGTAATAGGCGTCGTAATAGCCTGCCGACAGCACGTAAGTGCCGATCAGGATGCGGCGGCGCACTTCCTTGCCGAAACCGGCGGCGCGGGTTTTTTCATAGGTGTCGATCAGGTTGTCGCCCTCGACGCGCTTGCCGAAACGCACGCCGTCATATCGCGCAAGGTTCGACGAGCATTCGGCGGGTGCGATCACGTAATAGGTCTGCAGCGCGTAAGCCGTGTGCGGCAGGGAGACGCTGACGATTTCCGCGCCGGCGTCCTTCAGCATCTGCACGCCCTTGTCCCACATTTCGAGGATTTCGGGGTTGGTGCCGTCGATGCGGTATTCCTTCGGCACGCCGACCTTCAGGCCTTTAACGCCCGCTTTCAGCTGCGCGGTGTAATCAGGCACAGGGCGGTTGACGGAGGTGGAATCTTTCGGATCCCAGCCCGCCATGGATTTCAGCAGCAGCGCGCAGTCTTCGGTATTGCGCGCAAACGGCCCCGCCTGATCAAGCGACGATGCAAACGCGACGATGCCGAAGCGGGAGCAGCGGCCGTAGGTCGGCTTGATGCCGGTGATGCCGCAGAACGCCGCAGGCTGGCGGATCGATCCGCCCGTATCGGTGCCGGTTGCGCCCATCGCGATGCGCGCGGAAACCGCCGCAGCAGAACCGCCGGAAGAACCGCCGGGGACGAGGTCTTTATTGTCGCCTTTGCGTTTCCACGGGTTGATGACGTTACCATAGCCCGACGTGGTGTTGGACGATCCCATCGCGAATTCGTCAAGGTTCGCCTTGCCGAGCGTGATGGTGCCATCCTTTTTCAGGTTGCCGGAAACGGTCGATTCATACGGAGGTTTAAATCCCTCGAGAATGCGGCTTGCCGCAGTCGTCTGCACGCCTTCGGTGCAGAACAAATCCTTCATGGCAATCGGAATGCCATCCAGCGGCAGGGCGACGCCCTTCGCATAGCGTTCATCCGCAGCCTTGGCCTGTTCGCGGGCGGTATCGAAGGTTTCGGTGATGTAGCAGTTCAGGTGGCGCGCCGCTTCGGATGCCTTGATATGCGCATCCACCAGCTCGACCGCCGTGAATTCTTTTTTCTTGAGCCCCGCGAGTGCAGAGGCAATCGTATGGTTCGTAAGGTTTGTCATGTCTGTTTATTCCACCACTTTCGGGACGACGAAAAATCCTGCGGCCTGTTCCGGCGCATTGATGAGGATTTTTTCCTGGATCGCGCCGTCGGTCACGACGTCTTCGCGCTCGAACAGCTGCATCTGCACGACGGAGGTCAGGGGCTCGACGCCGTCCGTATTGACCTTGTCGAGTTCCGCGATCATCGTCAGAATGCTGGAGAGTTCCTTGGTCAGGACTTCTTTTTCGTCCTCGGTCACCTTGATCCGCGCGAGGCGCGCGATTTTCGTGACCGTGTTTTTATCGATAGACATCACACCGTTCCTTATTTAAATAATATCGTTAAAGAAATTAGCATGCCCCTTGTATCAATTAAAGAACTGAGACTCCTGCTGCCGCCCAAATCGCGGCTGCTCGGCATGGATCACAGCCCCAAAATGCTGGGGCTGGCGCTGTCGAACCCCGACCTGACCATCGCGACGCCGCACAAGACGCTGGATAGCGGCAGGTTTACGGAAAATGTGAAGGCGCTCGCCCCGCTCTGCCGCGAATATAATGTGGCCGGCTTTGTGATCGGCCTTCCCATAAATATGGCCGGCGAGGAGAACAAGCGGTCGGAATCGGTCCGCAGCTTCGCCGGCAACCTGCTGCGCGCTAAGGTTGATCTCGGCTTTGACCCCTTGATCGCCTTCATGGACGAACGCCTGACGACCTTCGCCGCCGAAGATTTCATGGACGAGCACGGCCTCAGCCATAAACAGAAAAAACAAAACGTCGACCGTATGGCCGCCGCCTATATCCTTCAGGCCGCGCTCGACATCATGCAAAAGGAAAAAAACAATGGCTGACAGCTGCACCATCTTCGCCCGCGACCTCGAGATCATGGCCCGCGTCGGCATCTTCCCGCAGGAGAAAAAAGCCCCGCAGCATTTGATCGTGAATGTCGACATCACGTTTAAACGCACGCGCCGCAAGGGCAAAATCGAAACCATCAAGGACATTATCTCTTACGGCGATGCCGTGACGATTGTGAAGGAAGTGGCGGCAGTCCAGCACTGGGATTTGCTCGAAACCTTCGGCGACGAGATCCTCGACCGCATTTTCAAGGACAAGCGCGTGGTCGCAGCCGAAGTGACGATTGAAAAAACCAAGCCCTTCTCGCCCGTGAAGGGGCATATGAAAGGCGTGAATACCCTGGGCGTAACGCTGGTGAGGTCGCGCTAGTTCTTCTTCAGTACTTTGAAGATCGCCGATGAATCCAGTTCGCCATCGCCGTTCTTGATGACGGCGTCTAGGTTGAGCGTGGCAAGCGTCGCGGCGGGAAGCGCGACGCCGGCTTTTGCCGCCGTGTCCATCACGATACCCATATCCTTGCGATGCAGATGCGCCTTGAAGCCGGGGGCGTAGTTATTGGTCAGCATGCGGTTGCCGTGAACGTCGAGAACCTTCGACGCCGCAAAACCGCCGAGCAGCGCTTCGCGCACCTTCGCGCCATCGACGCCGCATTTTTCGGCGAGCAGCATGGCCTCCGCCACCGCCTCGATGCTGACCGCGATCACGATCTGGTTGCAGGCCTTCGCCACCTGCCCCGCGCCGTGGTCGCCGACATGCACGATATTCTTGCCCATTTTCTCGAAATAAGGTTTCACGCGCGCGAAAACATCCGGCTTGCCGCCGCACATGACCGACAGCGTCCCCGCAATCGCGCCCGTTTCCCCGCCAGATACCGGCGCATCCAGCATGGCGACATTTTTCGCGGCCAGTTTTTTGGCAAAATCACGCGTCGCATCGGGCGATATCGTCGACATATCGACCACGACCGAGCCCGCTTTCGCGCCCTCGATAATCCCGCCCGCGCCGAAAATCACATGCTCCACATCCGGCGTGTCGGAGACGCAGGTGAAAATGATATCGGCGTTTTCGGCAACTTCTTTCGGGGACGCGCAGACCCTCGCGCCTTCTGCTTTCAAGGCGTCGCCGCGCGCGGTCGTACGGTTATAAACCGCGACGTCAAAACCTGCACGCCGCAAGTTGAGGGCCATCGGCAGGCCCATGATGCCAAGGCCGACGAAACCGAGTTTTTCTGACATGATTATTCTCCGGCGGGTTTTAGGGCTTCGGCCCTTTGATATCCGGCTTCTTGTACGGCTTCAGGCCCATTTTATCAAGCGCGCCGTCGAGGGTTTTGGCATCGAGCGGCACCAGTTTTGCGCTGCGGGTATAGAGCAGCGCGGCCTTGATTTCCTTATCGGGGTAAATCTGCTGCAGGGCCAAACGATACGCGGCCATCTGCATCACATATTTTTCCGACACATCGCTCGCGTTTTTCGGCGGCTTCACGCTGTTCTTGAAGTCGATGACGATGACTTGCTTGTCATCTACCACAAGGCGGTCGATCTGGCCGGACATCATCTGTTTCTGGCCGTCTTTGTCGAACAATCCGGTCAGCGAGACTTCCGCGCGCGAATTGGGGCCGAACAGCGCGCCGAATTCGGGGTCGTTCAAAATCTTCATCACTTCTTTGGCGGCGGCGTCCTGGTCCTTCGCGGTCAGGCCATGCACGGGCTTGCCGAGGTATTTGCGGGCTGCGGCGTCGCGTTCTTCCGCCGGCAATGCGGGCAGGAATTCGAACAGTTCATGCACCACCGTGCCAAGGCGGCGGTGATAGGTTTCACGCTCCGCCTCCAGCGGAGACGGCGCGGCGTAATCGTCGTTGCTGGCCTTGTATTCCGACGGGCGGAATTTTTTCACGGGCGCATCCGCCGTTTTCGGCGCATGGCGCGCCCAGATGGGGATGCCGACCGGCTTCGCCTTGCCGAGCGGCTTCAAGCCGTCGGGCTGCGGCTTCGCGGTCTGTTTCACGCCGAAACGCAAAATGGTCTGGCCGTCATCCAGCACGGGTTCGCCATTGACGGCGGCGGGCACGGGCGCGGCGGCTTTATCAAATTCAGGTGACACAGATTTGTTATCATTCGCGGCGGGCGGCACGGCAGGCTTGATGACCTGCACATCGTCTTTCAGGTTCTGCGCGATGCCTTTGCGGATCAGCGAATACCAGCTTTTTTCTGAATCGCGTTCGGAATTCTGGTGGCCATAGACATACAAACGGTCGGCGGCGCGCGTCATGGCGACATACATCAACCGGCGGAATTCGCGGTCGCGTTCCAGCTCCGCCTTTTCGCGTTCATGCGCGAATGCCTTGCTTTCGAGGTCGGAGCGCGGCACCCACAGCGGCACATCGCGTTCTTCATCCGGCCACAGGAAGCGCGGGCGGGCGCGGTTGTTGTCTTCGGGCAGGCCGGTCGTATCCGGCAAAATCACGATCGGCGATTCAAGACCCTTCGCGCCATGCACGGTCATGATATGCACGCGCGGGGATTCGGGGTTGAGGTTGATCTCGCGCTTCACTTCCGCTTCACCGGCATCGAGCCATGCGAGGAAGCCTTGCAGCGTGGGCGTATGTATTTTCTCGTAACGCTCAACCGCGTTGAGGAATTCCACCAACGGGTCTTCCGCTTCGAAGCCCAAGCGCCCGAACATCGCGTTCAGCCCCGATTTGTGGTTGCCGGGCGCGGGGTTCATGAGGATGGAGGAATAGAATTCGTAAGGCCGCTCGCTGTTCAGCTTGCCCTGCAGGCCCGACAGATATTCGAACACTTCGCGATACGGCTTCGCGGCGGCATCCCTGCCCTTGCTGCGCTTTTCCAGCGCATCCCACAGCGTGCCGGGACGGTTGACGGCGAGGTCTTCCAGTTGCTGGTCGTTCAATCCCAACAGCGGCGATTTCAGCAGCGATGCCAGTTTATAATCGTCTTTCGGGAACAGCAAAACTTCGCCAAGCGCGACCAAATCCATCACCGCAATCTGCTCGCGCAAGGACATGCGGTCGGCACCCGCCACCGGAATGTCGCGTTTTTTCAGCGCGCGCACCATTTCATCGACAAAGCCCGAGCGGCGGCGCACGAGGATGAGAATATCGGCGGGGTTGATCGGGCGTTTGCGCGATTCCAGTTCTTCACCGCTGTCGAGCCAACCCTTGATCTGGTCGGCAATTTTGTCCGCCATCTGGGCCGAGGTGTCATTGCCCGGTTCCATCTGCAGCGGCAGCGACCACGGCTTGGCAGGTTCCTGTTCGGTCGGGCGCAAAATCGGATGCACCTCCACCACGCCCGCCTGCCCTTTGCGGAACGGCGTGTGGTGGACCTGTTTTTCTTCGTCCGCGCCCTTGAAGAACAGGCCGTCCGATGCTTCGGGGTTTGCGAACACGGCATCGACCGCTTGCGTCACGGCGGGACTGGAGCGGAACGCGATTTCCATTTCGACTTCGCGCCATTTGCCGCCCGACTGCTTCACGAGGTCGGCGAAGATTTTCTTGTTTGTCGCAAATTCTTTGGGATCGGCGCGCTGGAAACTGAAGATCGACTGCTTCTCATCGCCGACGACGAAAATGGTGTTGTCTTTCGACTGCGTGCGCGCGGGGTTCGTGAAGAATTCGCGCGCGATGGACGTCACCAAATTCCACTGGTCGGGGTTGGTGTCCTGCGCTTCGTCCACCAGAATATGCTTGATGTTGCCGGGCAGCTTTTGCAACACCCAGCCCGCCGCATCGGTCTTGTTCATCATCTGGTTGGCATGGTGGACGAGATCGTCGTAATCGAGCAGGTTGAGGCTGCGTTTCTTCTCGGTATATTTTTCCAGTATCGCGCCGGTCAGGCGCAGGATGGATTCCGTGCCGCGCGCGACGTTCATGGTCGCAATCGACTCAATCCCCTGCATCAGGCGCATGGCCTCGCGCTCCATCGCGTCCTGCGCGGCGGATGTCGCCTTGGTCGTCAGGCGCTTGCGGGGTTCTTTTTCCTTCGTCAGGAAAACGCTGACATAGTCGTAGAACAATTCGTTGCGCTGTTCGGGGTGCAGGATCCACGCCTTGATCATCTTCGCTTTTTCAAGGTCGCTGGCCGTGCCGCCCGCCAGAATATCTGCCGCATCCTTCAGCGCCTTGATATCGGGCGCGTTGCCGTTCAACCCCAGGCCGGAATTGAGCTGCTGCATCATGATGCCGGTATCCAGCCCCTTCGGCGCTTTCAGATGCGTGTAGACCGCATCGATCGTTTCCTCCACGCCGCCATGCTTTTCCAGCGTCGCGTACAACTGGCCGCGGCGATAGGTCAGTTCGCCGACCAGCGCGGAGAAATCGTCTTCGGATACTTCCGGCGTGATCAGGTTGACGGCGCGGGCGAGCGCGGTGGTGGGATCGCGCTGGATCTGGCGCAGCACATCGGCCTGTGCTTCGCGCAGCATCTCGCTCGATGTCTGCTCATCCATCACGTCGAAATAGGGCGGGATGCCGGATTCGATGGGGAAGCGGCGCAGCAGCGATTGCGAAAAGGAATGGATCGTCTGGATGCGCATGCCGCCATAAGCGTCGAGGAATTCGGCGAACATCTGGCGCGCGCGCGTTACTTGCGCCTCTTCCGGCTTGCGGCCGGTCAGCTTGGTCAGTTTTTCGACAAGCACGGCTTCGTCACAGGTCGCCCAGTTGCTGAGTTCGTCGCGGATGCGGTTCGTCATCACCGATGCCGCCGCGCGTGTGAAGGTGATCGCCAAAATCTGGTCAGGCTTCGCGCCGTTCAGCATCAGGCGCAGCGTGCGGTCGGTGAGCACCTTGGTTTTGCCCGTGCCGGCAGAGGCGGAAACCCAGACGCTGGCCGTGGGGTCGGAGGCTTGGCGCTGCACGACATTCGGATCGGGGCGGCGGCGGTCGGCGTCTTTTTTGGCCTGAGGAGACTGTTTATCTGGCGTTGCCATCATTTGCCTCCCTTGCCGGCGGCGGGGCTGCGGCGCGTGGTGGTTTTCTTGGTGTTCTTTTTCGCGCCCTGCTGGTTCACGGTCGACCATTCACCCACACGTGACAGGTGTTCATAGTTGTTGTAGCGCGGCGCGAATTCGGGGCGCGGGGTGGCCAGATACGGGGTTTCTTTCTTGTTGAAAGCCTTCACCAGATCGCCGACGCCTTTTTCGGCTTCGTCCATCAGCTGCTTCACATCGCCGCGCACGATCGTCACATCGGCGGCGGGGCGGCCGCCCGAGAGTTTCCAGTATTGCAGGTCGCCCACCTCGGTCGCATCGATGCCGTCGAAGCCGCCGGAATAGGCGATCAGCGCCTCCAGCGTCAACTGCGGCGACATGCCGAGCGCGACGTTTTTTTGCGTGGGAATACCGCCGGTTTTGTAATCGATGATGACGGCCTGACCGTCTTCGTTGCGGTCGACGCGGTCGGCGATGGCGGTGAGGGTGAAAATCTCGCCGTCGCCCATGTCGATATCCAGCTTGCCCTGCACTTCGGTGCCGAGGTTCTTGGTCATTTCGCGCCGCTCGGCTTCAAACTTCACAAACCATTTCGCGATCCGCTGGAAACGCGGCATCCAGAAGGATTGCACATAGGGGTTGTTCATGCGCGTCTTGAACGCGTCTTCGCCCATTTTAATCAGCTCGTCATAGGCGTTGTCGGGCAGCTTGTCGGGAAATTTCTTCATGAAGGCGTCGAGCGCGTCATGCGTAAACGTGCCGCGTTCGGAAACACTCGGGTTCGCATCCAGCGGATCGCGCGGGCGGATTTTCAAGATGTATTTCGCATAGACGGTGTACGGGTCGCGCATTAGCGATTCAACGGCGGTGACGGGCAGTTTTTTCGGGCGCGCGGAGACGGGCGGCGTCGGCGCGGGCGGCGCGATGGGTGTCACATCGGGCGGCGTGTGCATCGCCTGATTGATTTCGAGCAGCTGGTTCTTGCCGTTCAAATCATCTTTCAATCCCGCGCCCTTCAGCACCATCATCAGGCGCGTGAGGAAGGGGGACGATACGGTCGGCGCATCGCCGGAGCGCATGGAGCGCGACAGCAGCACATCGGGGCTCGCGATCATCTGCGTGAACTGGTGCGCCGCGCGGCCGATGGATTCCTCGGCGGGGGGCAGGCCCATCGCCTTCACCATATCGGGCGACAGCCACGGGTTGACATCGGGGCGCGCGGGCCAGCTTTCGTCGTTCAGCCCGCCCATGATGACGATATCGGCCTTGATGAGTTTTGCCTGTTCGGGCGTCACGATGCGCAAGGTCGGGTGCGGCGACATCGCGGGCTGGAAGCTGACAGCGCGCATCAACCCTTGCAGCACGTCAACATATCCTGCGCCCGTCACGGGCGGAATATGCTTCGCCGCGTCGCGCAGCTGCGTCATGAACTGCGCCGATTTGCGGCCGTCATCGCCGCGCCACAATTTTTCCGCGCCGGTTTCCTTGTCGGTCTTCGCCATGGCTTCGGCGAAGCGGATATGTTCGTCGAGGAATTCGGCGAAGGGCAGCGGGGTATCGGTATCCATTTTCTCGAAGAACGCTTTGCCCGCCACCTGCAAACGGTCGGCAAAATCGATCAGCGATTTTTTCTCGGCTTCCAGCACGTCCGCCGCGCGGTAGCCGGGGGAATCTTTCGGGCGGCGGGCGGCGCGGTTGAAGGCGGCGGTCAGCGTGTCTTTCAACCCTTCTGCGCCGGCACCGGGGCGCGGGCCGTGCAGCGCCATGTCTTCCAGCTGCGAAACTTTTTGTGCGAAGGCGGTACGTGCTTCGCCGTTGGCGGCGAGCGGATGCTTCAGCGCTTCCAGCAGCGGCACAGGCGACCATTCTTCGGATGCCATATTGGCGGTGGCGAGCAGGAAAATGCCGGCCTGGGATTCAGCGAGCGATTTACCCGCGCTGTCTTCGACTTCCACTTTCCAGTAGCGGAGTTTCGCCGAGACGCGGCGCGCGAGTGAACGGTCGCCCGTCACCAGCATCGCGGTCTTGCCGGGCGTTTCCAGCGTTTCGCGCATTTTGAGGGCGATGACGGAGGCTTCTTCCTGCGGGGAACCTGCGGTGATCAGGTCCATGCCGTGCAGCGCCTTGGGGTCGATCTCGCGCGCGCTTTCGTCGTCATTGGCGGCTTTTTTGCGGCCTTGTTTGCGTGCCTTCAATCCCGCCCAGCCTTCGGTCGTGCCGGAGGGGCGCATAGCTTCGCGGAGCAGTTTCGCACGGCCATTGTTGACGCGGGCGGCGGCGTTGGTGGCGCGCACGGTGGTTTTCGGCAGGTCGGCATCCCAGCCCTGCACGTCTTTCAATTCCGCGCCGAGTTCGCCGAGCAGTTTCTTGAACATGAATTGCGGGTGGACAGGCGTCAGCACATCCCAGCTTTTCGCATCGGTCAACCGGTCAACGCCCGGCAGCACCACCGCGCCCTGCGGCATCGCGGCGACGGCCTGCAGCATCGAGACGACGGCGGGCGAGGTATCGGTAAAGCCCGCCGCGATCATCGGCTTGCTCGGCGGATTATTGCGCCAATGCAGCGCCTGGATTTCCAGCAGCGCGTTGCGGTGTTCTTCGGGGTCGACCATGCCCAATTGCTCGAGCTTCGCGGGCCATGTTTCGGTGATGATCTTCAAAAATTCGGCGGTCTGCGACCATTGCGTGCGGAATTCCTTCGGCGCGAGCTTCTCGACATTTTTGAGTTCAATGTCGTTGCGCTGCAGCTCATCAAGGAACGAACCCAATTCCCCGCCCAGCTTGATCGCCTTTTGCACGGAGCTGGCCATGCCGGGGATCTTCAAAATTTCTTCGGCCAGCAGCAACTGGCGGTGCAGGCGCGGCACGGCGGGCGGAATATCCATCAGCGCCTGCGAGAGGACCGGATTGCCGGAAACTTTCAGGCCGAGATCGTCGCGGTCGACATCGCCCGGCGCGTCTATCCTCGGCATGATGCCGGGCTTGCCGTCGAGCTGTTCCATGAAAGCCTGCCGCAGCAGGTCGCGCGTCTCGCGGTCGGGGACAAGCACGGTGTAGTCGGAGAGCTTCAGCGGATCATTGCCGACCTGCTTCAAAATCCCGCGCGCGAGGTCTTCCAGAAAAGGGCGATCAGGGGTGATCGTAAACACGCGGGGCGTATTTACGGCGGGTGCGGATGGCGGAGCAGAGGTCGGACCTTCAGCCACTGTTATCCCTTGGAACCAGACGTTATATATTGCAGGTCACGAGCCTACCCCCTTTATGTATAAAGTCAATATCAAGAATCTCCCGCGCCCCGCCATTTGCTGCGCTGCAAATAGACATAATGCGGTGCTTTTTAGAGACTCTGGCGGGGGATGCGCGGGGTTTGCTATAGATGCGGGATTGAACATCCAAACCGCGAGAACCCGCCATGCCCGCACTCAGCTTCCTTTGGGAACGCAAAGACACTCCCGGCCTCGATGCCTGCCGCCTAGAGCTGTCATCCGCCGGCGCGCGGCTGCGCGGCAATGCGGTGTTCCTGCATGACGGCCTGCCCGCCGCGCTGAATTACGACGTGACGATGGATACCGACGGCGCGACGCAATCCGCGACCATCGAGGGCTTTATCGGCGACGATGCGGTGAGCCATATCATCCGCCGCGCGGCATCGGGCTGGATGCATAACGGCAAGCCGGTGCCGAGCTGCCGCGGGCTCGACAGCCTCGACCTCAGCTTTACCCCCGCCACCAATTTCTGCCAGTTCCACGCGCTGAAAAACGCGGGCGCCGAGACGACGGAAATCGTTTCCGCATGGTTCGATTTATCGACCCAGACGCTGAAACCCCTGCCCCAGAATTTCACCCGCATCGGCGAGACGAGCTTTCAATACGCCGCCCCCAGTCAGGGATATGAGGATGTGCTGGAATTCGATACCGGCGGCATGATCGCGCGGTATCCGGGCTTGTGGGACCGGGCGGCTTAACCCTTTGCTGTCATGCCCGCCTTGCGCGGGCATCCAGAAGCGCGTCCGCGCGTCTCGTAACGCCAACAGTCATATGACGGCTGGACAGCCTACTGGATGCCCGCGCAAGGCGGGCATGACGAAAGAGGAATGGCGGGATTAGTTTGTCGCCTTTGGCGTCTTCAACGTCGCCGGTTTCTTCACGCCCTCCAGCGGCCGTGGCGTGCCGCCGAGTTTCTGCAACTGCGCAAAGGCTGATTCCAGCGCGGTTTCGTCGTAATCCTTGAATTTATGGCTGGTGAGCGCCACGCCATGCGCGGAGGTCAGGCTTTCGGTCACGCGGCGGCTTTCGAAATTGAAGATGATCTTCAAGGTATCGCCGTCGCCGAGGTTTTTCTTTTCCACCAGCGTCTGTGCATCCGTCATCAGGAAATTGCCCGAGGTTGGCGCGGTTGCCGCATTCGCCGCAGCAGGTGCCGCGACGGGCGCGGGCTCGTTATCCGCCGCCACTTTCTGCACGACGGCGCGCGCGATGTCATGTTCCTTGGTGAGGCGCGCGAGGATCGCATAGCGGTCATGGTTCGGCGGCACAGACAGCTTTTCCAGCACGGATTTTTCAAGCGTCGCCTTGTTGCCTTTGCGCGTCACTTGCGATTCATCGAGGTCATAGGCGAAACGCGCCGGAAACGTATCGGCGAAGCCCTCCGCCGCCAGCTGCGCCTTTGATTCCTCCGTCAGCGCCAGCACGGCCTGCACGGGGCGTTTTTCTTTTGCGCCGATGGTGAGCGCATATTCGACGGGCGTGACGCTCAGGCGGCGCGGATTGCCGGTCTCGCCGATCAGGATCTGGAACGCTTCGACCTGCACAATCTGCTGGCCGTTTTTCGTCGTGAACGTCGCTTCGTCCGCAAAAGCGAAGACCGTTTCGTTCGGGCGGAAACCTTTTTCATTCGGGCGTTCGGCATAAACATCGAACGGCGGGCGCGGCGCGCCATCTTCATACCGCACGGCATACTGGCGGGAGTTACTGGCATCCATCAGGTAGCGGAACCCGCTGAAGCTGTCTTTTTCCACCGATGCCATGCTATGCCTCCCCCGCATTTGAATTCAGACAGGATAACGCATCGTATATGTTATGTCAAATCATGATATATTATCTATATTTATCAGATATTTAAGCCGCAACGCCCATCTGCCGCGGTCCGCGGCCGAGGTGATTGAGCGCCATGCGCAGGAAATGGCTGTCCCAACTGCCGCCTGATTCCGCGAAACAGTCGGGATACATGCCGGGGAAGGTGTTTTCATCGACGATCAGGTATTGGTGCCGTGCCGTGGAATAGATGAAATCGAAGCCGATCACATCGGCCCTGAGCACGCGCGCGGCCTTCAGCGCGACGTCGCGCACGGGGCTTGCATCGACCCAGTCCACACCGCCGCCTTTTCTGTCCGCGTCATAGACTTTCCAGTTATCGACGAACTTTTCCGGTTTCTTGCGGTAGCCATAGACCAGCTGCCCGTCGATGATGGTAGTGCTGATCCATTTGGTGATGTCGTTTTCCTCGAACTCCTCGCAGAATATCTGCAGCTTCTCCCCCGAAAACGACTGGCCGTATTCGACGGCGTCGATCAGCTCGCGCGGGGATTTCACCATATGGATGCCCTGCCCGAAGGCGCCGAGCGTCGGCTTCAGCAGCGCAGGCCCCGCCGCCACGACTTCGGATGCAATCGCATTCGCATTGCCCGCCGGAAACATCCAGAAATTCGCGGTCGGCAGCCCCGCGCCGCGCAGGATGGTATGCGCATTGAATTTATCGAGCCCGTTGATCAGCCCTTCGGGGTCGGGCACCACGCGCGTCGATTTGGCGAGCGTACGCAAGACCGTCACGCTCCAGCTGTTCGGCAGATGCGTCACGAAATACCAGAGCACAAGGTCGAGGTCGGAGAGGCAGCCATGCGCGTCATAGACCTTGCCGTTGCGGATATAGGCGCTCCCAAGATCACACGGCACAACCTCGATATCCACTTGCGCGGCCAAGCCCGCCGCCACCGCCTGCCGCACATCGTCCGGCATCAGCCCGTTGCCCTCGATCACATTGCCCGACGGATGCTTGGGCGGCAAAAACACGCCGACCCTTTTTTTCTGTGACATTGTACATTCCCCTGCTTTTTATTTTTCGTTATTTAGAACAGCCAGAGCCCGTAACCCTGCGGCAGGCAATGCAGATACTGGTAAGGGTTCGCCGGCGCTGGCTCCGTAAGACTATCGGGCGCGCGGAACACGCCCGCAACCGCCCTGCCGTCGTCCGGCGCTTCCCAGAGCGGATGCCCTGCCGCCAGTTCCGCCGCCGCATGGGCATAGACATTTTTCAGGTCGCCGGACTCCGCCGCGCGGCGCTGCCGGTCGGCGCTGTTGCCATGCGCCAGAATGCAACGCAGCGTATCGCGGTATTTCTCGTAGCCGAGCTTGACGAAAAAAGGCTCCAGCCGGTCGATCCATTGCGCGATATCCTCGCGCAAGGGGCGGATATCGCCGAAATCATCGGCCACGATATCGGCGTCGAGGCCGTAGCGCATCGCGCGCCACTTGTTTTCGCGCATCCGCCAGCTGGCGGGGCGCGGCATGTCGTCGAGCCAGCCCTGATGTTCCGCGAACCAGTGGCCAAGGCAATGGACAAAGGCAGTGATCGCCGCCGCTTCCGCAACCGTCGCCGGCTGGTCGCAGATGCGGATTTCCAGCGTGCCATAGCGCGGGCAAGGGCGGATATCCCACCACATGTCTTTCAGGTCGGAGATGGAGCCCGAGCGCGTCATCGCGCGCACGAGGCTTTTGTATTCCTGCCAGTTTTCGAACTGGTAGGGCATGCCGCCGATGGGCATTGATTCAGTCACCGAGGGGCGGATGCTGGCGAAGCCCGTGTCGCGCCCTTCCTCGAACGGCGACGACGCGCTGAGCGCCAACAAGTGCGGCAGGAAGCGCATATAGAAATTGTGGTAGCGGATGCAGGACTGTGTGTCCTTCATGCCGATATGGATATGCATGCCGAGCGTCGTGAAGCGGCGGTAAATTTCCTGCCGCGTTTCGCGCAGGAGTTTATAGCGCTCCGTCTCCGTCGGCGTGACCTGATTTTGTTTCAGCAGCGGCAGCACGCCCGCGCCCACCAGCATCGCGTCATGCGCCGCCAGCTGCGGCGTGATGCGGGAAAGGCGGTCGTTGAGGTCGGCCTCCGCCTCCTGCACGTTTTTGCAGACATCGGTCGTGATCTCGATCATGTGCTGGTACAGCTCGTGCTGCACGCCCGGATGCTTCGCGCCCTTGACGATATCGAGCCCGACGGGCGCGGGCAGGCAGGTCTCGCGGTTGACGATGCCGAATTCGCATTCGACGCCGAGCGACAGCGGCTCGCTCTCCATGAACAGCAGCTGGCGGTTGATCTTGGCGAAGACGTTGTCTTCCGCCGACTGCCGTTTGAACGGCTTTAAAATTTTTTCTAGAAGGAGCATGTGATGCCTCTTTCCGTTGTATCGCGATGATGGTTGTTGAATGGGGCGGCTAAAAACGTGCCGCGTATATCCGCGCATTCGGCATTCGCTGGGAGAGCCCTTTTGTGTGCTGCAAAAGTGCGCGGCGCTTCCCGCTGCCTTAATTCCAACATAGCACCGCGAGCTTACAGGTGTCTTACGCAACGCAACATTTTACGGCGCAGGAAATTAAGCCGTTAAAAACAAACCGGAAATTTTTTGAAAAAATTGCGCCTTACGGCTTTGTCAGGCGCGCGGGCGCGGCCATTTTGGGCTTCGTCGCGGCGGCCCAGGCCATCTTGTGCCCCTCCGTCATGCGCAGCGTTTCGCGCTTCGACGCATCGGCATATTCAACACAAGCACTCTGTTTTTTTAACCGCGCCGAGACTCACATCGCCGTTGGTGGGATGTAGATTTTTTACAAGCGAATTGAAAATCAAGAAATACCAACGTTTATAGATTAAGCGATTTCCCAAAATGTTTGATAAACTCTAACGGTAGTTAGATCAGAATCTGACGGACAGTTCACGAGTATTTTTGGATCTCGGCTAAAGGCAAATGAACCACTCTGATTTTGCCTCTGTATCCAATCCCATTGATTGTGAAATACGATACCTATTTGAACTTTACCAATGCCACCATGATACTCAATTTTGTATCCAATAATGACGCGCTTCGGAACATCTAGAAAATCAATATCGAAATATTTTCCATCATCTACTGGCAAAATAGTAAGTGTCTTAATTAGACGCGGTAAGTTGTAAGTGTATCTTTTTTCGCGCCATTGCCCTTGGTCGCGTCGCTCTTTAACCGTTTTAAAAAAAGAAGCTACGAGACTAATCGGAAAAAAGATTGCCATGGTCCATGTAAATATATGAAAGCCATCCACCGCCAAATTAATTTGCTCAAACAGGGCAGCTTGCCCACCTTTCTGAACGGCGTACAACGCCCCTACAATCGATGCAACAAGCGAGAAAAGAGAGAATGGAGAAAGGCAATCGCGAATGGTAATGCCAAGCCATTGCTTAACGAAGTTTACAGTGCGGTAAATACATATTTTGAACACTCCAAATGAGTATCAGAATTCCGATTCATTCGCCACCTAGGTACTTAAACTAGATAAACATTAGAAATCCCCCTTTTTTCCTCCCCACTAGACCTATAATATGTTCCAAGAAATTCCCGCGCGCCTGTTCACTCCCCGCGCTCCGTCAAAGGCCAAAAGTTATGTCAAATATTGAACGTCCCCTTTCGCCGCATCTGCAGGTCTATAAATGGCAGCTGACGATGGCGCTGTCGATTTTGCACCGCGCGACGGGCTTCGGCCTTGCGCTCGGCGCGGTCGCGCTCACCTGGTGGCTGATGGCCGCCGTGAACGGGGAAGAGGCGTATCAGCAGTTCCAGTCTTACGCTCATTCATTTATCGGGCAGCTGATGATTTTCGGCTGGCTCTGGGCTTTTACCTTTCACTTCCTGAACGGCATCCGGCATCTGGTCTGGGATACGGGCAAATGGCTCGACCTGAAATCGGCCTATGCCAGCGGTTATGCGGTGGTGGCGGGCTCGCTCGTCTGTACGGGCGCAATCTGGTTTGCGGCGGGGTATTGATCATGGCGCATGAAAACGAAAAAACGATCCGTTCCGCCTTGGGCCGCGCGCGCGGTATGGGCTCGGCGAAAGACGGCACGCATCATTTCTGGATGCAGCGCGTGACCGCCATGGCGCTGCTGCCGCTGTCGCTGTTTTTCCTGTGGCATCTCGATTCCATCGCTGAATCCGATTACACGGCATTTTTGAAATGGATGGCGCATCCGACCGTGGCGATTGCCGCGATCCTGTTCGTGGTCGCCAGTTTCTATCACGCCCTGCTGGGCGTACAGGTGATCATCGAGGATTACGTGCATGCGGAGGGCTTGAAAATCGCCTGCCTGCTGCTGAACAAGTTCAGCTTTTTCGGGCTTGGCTTCGCCTGCATCTTCGCCATCTGCTACATCAACTTCGCGCTTTAAGGATTTTTCACCATGGCTTCCCCCTATCCCATCATCGAGCATGAATACGATGTCGTCGTGGTCGGCGCCGGCGGCGCGGGTTTGCGCGCGACCTTCGGCATGGCGGAAAAGGGATTGAAGACCGCCTGCATCACCAAAGTCTTTCCGACGCGCAGCCATACGGTTGCGGCGCAGGGCGGAATTTCGGCGGCGCTCGGCAATAACGGCGAAGACGACTGGCGCTGGCACATGTACGACACCATCAAGGGGTCGGACTGGCTGGGCGACCAGGACGCGATCGAATATATGTGCCGCGAAGCCATTCCGGCGGTGATCGAGCTGGAGCATTACGGCATGCCGTTTTCGCGCACGGCGGAAGGCAAAATCTATCAGCGCGCCTTTGGCGGCATGACGACGCATATGGGCCAGGGCACCGCGCGCCGCACCTGCGCCGCCGCCGACCGCACCGGCCATGCGATGCTGCACACGCTGTATCAACAAAGTTTGAAACATAAGGCCGAATTCTTTATCGAATATTTCGCGCTCGATTTGATCATGGATGACGAAGGTGTCTGCCGTGGCGTGATGGCGTGGAACCTGGCCGATGGCACGATCCACCGTTTCCGCGCGCATACGGTTGTTCTCGCGACGGGCGGGTATGGCCGCGCTTATTTCTCCTGCACCTCCGCGCATACCTGCACGGGCGATGGGAACGCGATGGTCTTGCGCGCGGGGCTCCCGCTGCAGGACATGGAATTTATCCAGTTCCACCCGACCGGCATCTATGGTGCAGGCTGCCTCATTACCGAAGGCGCGCGCGGCGAAGGCGGGTATCTCACCAACTCGGCGGGCGAGCGTTTCATGGAACGCTATGCGCCGAATGCGAAGGACCTCGCGTCGCGCGACGTTGTTTCACGTTCCATGACCATCGAAATCCGCGAAGGTCGCGGCGTGGGCGAGCATAAGGATCATATCTTCCTGCATCTCGAACATCTGGAGCCCGCGATTTTGAAGGAACGCCTGCCCGGCATTTCCGAGACCGCGCGCATTTTCTCCGACGTCGATGTGACGAAGGAACCGATCCCCGTGCTGCCGACCGTGCATTACAATATGGGCGGCATCCCCACCAACGTCCGCGCCGAAGTCGTCAACCCGACGAAAGACAATCCCGACCAGATCGTGCGCGGCTTGATGGCCGTCGGCGAAGCGGCTTGCGTTTCCGTGCATGGCGCGAACCGTTTGGGGTCAAACTCGCTGCTTGACCTCGTTGTATTTGGCCGCGCCGCCGCGATTCAGGCTGCGAAAACCATCACGCCGGGCGCGTCGCATAAACGCCTGCCCGTCGATGCCGGCACGAAAGCGCTCGACCGTCTCGATAAACTCCGCAACGCCAAAGGCGGCACGCGCACCGCGCATCTCCGCCTGCAAATGCAGAAAACGATGCAGGAACATTGCGCCGTTTTCCGCACGACGAAACTGCTGCAGGAAGGCTGCGCGAAAATCCAGAATTTGGCCGGCGGCCGCGCAGATCTCGGCGTCACCGACAATTCCATGATCTGGAATTCCGACCTCGTCGAAACCATCGAACTCGACAATTTGATGCTGCAGGCGGTTGCGTCGATCGAATCCGCGCAAAACCGGAAAGAGTCGCGCGGCGCGCATGCGCAGGAGGATTTCCCCGAGCGCGACGACAAGAACTGGATGAAGCATTCGGTGATTTATGTGGATGATAACGCTAAATCTTCCATCACCTACCGCCCTGTCCACATGAACACGCTGACGAACGAGGTCGAAGCGGTGCCGCCGAAGGCGCGTACGTATTAAGCGCGGGCTACGACCGTTCCACGCACATACCCCTTCTAAAAACCATTGTAAAACAATGGCTTAGAAATCCATGGGTTTCAACCCTGTATTGATATATTTCAAGCACTTAAGCGCGAGGCAGGCGGCACCATGCGGGGTTTTTCGACGGCTGTTTTGATCGCCTGCAGCGTCTCCGCAACCGTGATCTG
>JAQSWE010000313.1 GCA_029266795.1 Alphaproteobacteria bacterium
GCGGTGAATTCAATCAACTGGGCGCGCATCCTTGCGCAAGTGGTGTATTACGTTTACGCCGGCGCACGGCTGTTTCACCAGACCAAGAAAAAAGTCGTCTTCACCGTGCCGACCGGCAATTTCGGCAATATCTATGCGGGCTATATCGCGCAGTCGATGGGCCTGCCGGTGGAACGCCTGATTGCGGCGACCAACCGCAACGATATCATCCACCGCTTCTTCTCGACCGGCCGCATGGTGATGGAACCCTCCGCCCCCAGTATCAGCCCCAGCATGGATATTCAGGTCTCCAGCAATTTCGAACGGCTGCTGTTCGACGTTTTCGGGCGGCAGGGCGCGGCGGTTGCGCAGACAATGGATCATTTCCGCAAACCGGCGCCTTTCGTCATTCAGGAAGCGGGCATGGGGCCGTTGCGCGAATTGTTTGCCAGCGGCGCGGTCAGCGACGACAACACGCTGAAAACCATCCGCGAGGTGCATGAAAAATACGGCTATATCGTCGACCCGCACACCGCCGTCGGCCTTGCCGTCTCGCAGAAATACCGCGAATCCTATCCCGACAGCGTGATCGTGTCGCTCGCAACCGCACATCCCGCGAAATTCCCCGATGCCGTGAAAAAGGCGATCGGCATCACGCCGGAATTGCCGCCGCACATGGCCGACCTGTTCACGCGACCCGAAAAATGCGTCGACCTGCCGAACAAGCTGGAATGGGTGCAGAAATTCGTGCGCGACGGCGTGAAGGGCAAGATTTAAAAATGGATCTTTACAAATACGCCCGCCCTTTCCTGATGAAGCTCGACCCCGAACAGGCGCACCAGCTGAGCCTGCGCATCCTGAAAATGGGCGCGGGGCCGCACCAAGTTGTCGATAATCCTGCGCTTTACGTGAATTTATGGGGGCGCGAGTTCCGCAATCCGCTGGGTCTCGCCGCAGGCTACGACAAAGACGCAGAAGTGATTTCTGCGCTGTTCAATATGGGCTTCGGCTTTGTCGAGGTCGGCACCGTCACGCCGGTCGCGCAGGACGGTAACCCGAAGCCGCGCATTTTCCGCGATATCGGCAATAAATCCGTCATCAACCGCATGGGCTTCCCCGGCAAGGGGCTCGCGAATTTCTGGCAGAATGTGTCGTTCTACCGCGCGAAGTTCAAGGGCATCCAGGGGATGCTCGGCATCAATATCGGCATCAACAAGGAAGCGGCGTCGCCCTATAGCGACTATCGCCACTGCATCGAACAGCTCGCCGAATTCGCCGATTACATCACGATCAACGTGTCTTCGCCCAACACGGCGGGCCTGCGCGATTTGCAGGGCAGCGAAGTGCTCGATAAACTGCTGGCGGGGCTCGTCAAGGTGCGCGACGCTGCGGCGAAACGTCCGCCGCTCGTGCTGAAAGTCGCCCCCGATCTGGAGCCCGAACAGCGCGCCGCGATTGCGGAATTGCTGCAGCGGCACAGCATCGACGGGCTTATCGTCGGCAATACCACCATCACGCGCCCTGGCAAGCTGGATCTAGCGCTGCGCGATGAAAAGGGCGGGTTGAGCGGGCAGCTGCTGCGCGACCTTGCGACGGAGCGCATCGCCGATTTCTACAAACTGACAGGCGGGCGTCTGCCGATTATCGGGGCAGGGGGCGTGGCTTCCGCCGCAGACGCCTATGCGAAAATCCGCGCAGGCGCGACGCTGGTGCAAGTCTATACCGGGCTTATCTACGAAGGGCCGCAACTGGTACCGGATATCCTGACCGGCCTTGTGGTGCTGCTGCAAAAAGACGGCTTCACGCATATCTCGCAGGCGGTCGGCATCGACAGCCTGCCCGCGAAAGCCGCATAAATGTCCGATCCGGAAAACAATGTCGTCGACATGGCCACGCGCCGCCCGCCGCCGCGCGCCGCAACGGGTTTAGCCGCGCTGCAGCCTCATCTGACCTTCCGCAATATCGTCATCGCGCTCGGCCTTGGCACCTTCCTGATTTTTCTCGGCTCCGTCGTCTCGGCGCGCATCGCGTTCCTGTTCGCGGCATTGCTTTGCATGGCGGGGATGATGGCGGTCGAAATGGTCTCGCGCCGGAAGTGGGAGCGGGAGATCGGCGACCAGATGCAGCGCATGAACGGCGATTACGACCGCCTCGTGCGCGAAACGGCGCGCAACCGTAATGATTTGCTGGTGCTGAAAAAAAGCCTCGCCGATGCAGGGGCCGCCGCCCGCGGCCTCGGGCGCGCTGGAACAATCGCTGCCGCAGGCGACGCCCGATGCGATTGTCAAAAACCTGACCGACGAGCAAGTACTGACGCTGGTGCGCGCGGCGGTGAAGCAGGACCGCATCGATTTGTTCATGCAGCCCATCGTCAACCTGCCGCAGCGCAAGCTGCGCTTTTTTGAAATGTTCTCCCGCATCCGCATCAAGCCGCAAGTGTATCTGGCCGCGGAGCGGTATATCGAGGTCGCGATCCGGCAGGATCTTGCGCCTTCCATCGACAACCTGCTGCTGCTTCGGTCGTTGCAGATGATCCGCGACACCGGCGACGACAGCCACGCCTATTTCTGCAACATCACCAGCCTGACCCTGAACGACCCGAAATTCATGGGCGATCTTGTGGAATTTATCGCGCAAAACCGCGAGCTTGCGCCGCGCCTTGTGTTTGAACTGGGCCAGCGCGATCTCGCCTCGATCAGCGCGGATGCGCTGCCGGTCTTGGGCGGGCTGTCCAGCCTCGGCTGCCGGTTCTCGATGGATCTCGTGAAATCGATTTCTTTCGACTATGCGCAACTGGAGGCGCGCCGCATCCGCTTCATCAAGGTAGAGGCGGGGCTGCTGCTGAAGGAATTGAAGGACTCAGGCGGCTTGCGCCGGCTCAAGCGCATCAAGTCGGAACTCGACACCAACGGCATCGACATGATCGTCGAAAAAATTGAATCGGAAAAACAGCTGATCGAACTCCTCGACCTCGATATCGATTACGGTCAGGGATATTTGTTCGGCAAACCCGAACCCGCGCAATTGCGGGCAGGAGAGGAAACATGATCGTCATCAAGCCCGCCAACGACCAGCTCAAGATGACGCCCGGTCTTTACATGATTGCGAATAACTATGACGGCTTCATCCTCGACCTCTGGGGCGTCGTGCATGACGGGCTCAAGCCCTATGCGAAAACGGTGGAAACGCTGCGCGCGCTGAAAGACGCGAAGCGCATCGTCTGGATGCTGTCGAACGCGCCGCGCCGCGCGCATGTCGTGGCGGGCAAGCTCACTGAAATGGGCATCGGCCCCGAACTTTACGACGGCATCATGACCTCCGGCGAAGCGACATGGATGGCGCTGAAAGAGCGTTACCTGAATGAATGGGGAAAGCGCTGCTACCACCTCGGCCCCGCCGACAAGGATGGCAGCCTCTATGAAGGCCTCGACATCGAGATCGTGAAAAAACCGTCGGAAGCCGATTTCGTCCTGAATAGCGGCGTGAACGATTTCGACGACACCGCGGACATGTACCAGCCCGTGCTCGACGATTGCCTGAAGGCGGGGCTTCCGATGCTCTGCGCGAATCCCGACCGGATCGTCCATGTGGGAGACAAACTGGTCATCTGCCCCGGCACCTTCGCTGACACTTATGCGGCGGCGGGCGGTGATGTTACTTATTTCGGAAAGCCGCATCGGGGGGTCTACAGCCTCTGCCTGCAGGGGATGGGGGTTTCCAACGTGCTTTGCATCGGCGACGGGATGCAGACGGATATCGAAGGGGCAAACGGGGCGGGACTCGATTCCATCCTTATCACCTCCGGCATCCACCGCGAGGCCTTTCCGGTCTCTGAGTCCGGGGTAACGGGGCTCCACGGCAGCGGGGAATTCCTCAAATCCTACCCGTACAGGCCTACATATTTAATGTCAGCGCTGCGGTGGGAATAGTAAATATTCCTTAATGCGATCAATGGTATGATTCAATATCAGCCCTTTCTTCCCCGCTGTCTAAAATTTGG
>JAQSWE010000119.1 GCA_029266795.1 Alphaproteobacteria bacterium
GCACGGCATTTGCAGATTTCGATGCAAAATGCAAAACCGCCCTCTCCCGCCTCGACGCCGCAACATCGCTGGCGGAGAGCGGCTACGGCCTTGGCTTCATCCTGAAGCAGCATCATCAGGCGAGTTACACCCCCCGCGACAAAAGCCCCGACGGCCTCAACCATTTCCGCATCCGCGACGCGCGCGACGCCGCGCCCGCGCCGAAAAACCGCCTGTTCCTCGTCGATGACGACCCGGTCGCGCTAAAGCGCCATGGGGAAATGCTGGAGGATTTATATGAGATCACCAGTTACCTGAGCCCGTTTGATGCGGTGCAGGCCTTCGCGAGTGCGCGGCCCGATCTGGTCGTGTCGGACCTCAACATGCCGGATATGGACGGCACGGGCCTGCGCCGCGCGCTGTCGGAACTGCCGGGCGGCAATACCACGCCGTTCATTTTCCTCTCCGCCGATCATTTCAGCGAAAACGCCGATTACATCAGCGAGCTGGGCGTCGACGATTTCCTGACCAAGCCCGTCGCGCGCGAGCGGCTGCGCAACGTCGTCTCGCGGCTCATCACGCGCAGCCTGCAGGTGCGGCAGGGGCTGGAGGGAAAATTCCAGCAGCAGCTGACCAATACGCTGAAGCCGTCGCTGCCGGAAAGCTATGGCGGCTGGCGCATCGCGCTGATGACGCAGGCGGCGGAGGCGGGCGGCGGCGATTTCACGCTGCATCACGAAACGCCGACGCATATGCTGTGCGTGCTGGCCGATGTGATGGGGCATGGCGAGCAGGCAAAGTTTTTCTCCTACGCCTATGCGGGATACCTGCGCGGGCTGTTCCGGCTGCAGGCGGAGGCCTCCGACCCCGCGCAATTTTTAAAGGCACTGTCCAAGGCCATCGACGGCGACGCGTTTTTGGAAAGCGTGCTGCTGACCTGCCAGAGTTTCCAGCTGTTCCCCAAGGGCGCTGCCTGTATCGCTTCTGCCGGACATCCAGCCCCCATCGTTTGCCGCGCGGATGGCGCGGAAACCGTGGCCATCGCTGGCCCCCTGCCCGTGCTGGCCAGCGAGAACGGTTATGCGATGAAATCGCTGCAGCTGGACGAGGGCGACAAGATTATTTTCGCAACAGACGGCTTCCTTGATGCGTTCGAGGAACAGGGGCGCAGCGCGCTATTGAAACTATCCGCCGCCCATGCCGCAACAACGCCGCAGGAACTTGCCGAAATTTTATGGCGCGCCTATGCCAAGGCCGAGCCCCGCCAGCGCGCCAAAGACGATGCCACGATCATCATTGCCGGATATGGAGGCCAGATATGACGCTCGACAGCAGTTACGAGATCGAGAACAAGCCCAGCCATGCGCTGATCCGCTTCAGCGGGTTCGTCGATGCCAGCACGGTCTTGCAAGCACGCCCCGTGTTGCAGCAGCAGGTGCCGCCCACCGCCGTCAATTTCATCGTCGACCTAAGCGCCGCCGATTTCCTCGACAGTCACGGCGTCGGGCTTTTCGTATCCCTGCTGAAGCGCGCCCATGCCAATCGCGGCCATATCATCTTCGCGGGCGCGGGCGGCCAGCCGCTATCGGTGCTGCAAATGGTAGGGTTTAACGGGGAGCTGGTGCAGTATGTCGACAGCCTTGCCGCGGCGGAGCAATTTCTGACCCCGAAATAATGGGAAATAAAATTTCCGCACGAGCGCACAAAATATAGCCCCTTGGATTTCAAGGCATTTTTTTCACAGATTTTTGCTGATCCGCCCGCAACAGTGTCCCGTAGAAAAACCAGCGGGCGTTTGCCCGCTGTTGTCTTCTTTCTCGTGCCGATCAAAGGAGTAATGCCATGAGACCGACTGCAGCAAACCTCAACCGTATACCCGCCCAGAAGGGCAAAACCGTCGGGGACATCATATCGCGCCGCCACGCCCTGTCCCTGTTCGAGAACGACCATATAAAGATCATCCTGCCCATGCTGCAGGAAAACGATATTCCCGCGGCAGGCGTGCTGGACGAGCACGGCCGGCTGCAGGGGCTTCTGACGGAGCGCGGCATCCTGCGGCATATTTTCGCCTATAGCTGCGACCGGTTTATCCACGGCAGCAACATGAAGAAGTATCTGGATGACATGCTGGTCAGGGACGCGATGGTCCACAAGCCCGAGACCCTGCGCGACGACATCGGCATCGAGGAGGCGGCCAGCCTGATGCTGCGGCGCGGCTACCGCTTCATGCCCGTCGTCAGCCGCTACGACAACTCCCATTTTCTGGGCATCGTGGGGGAGCGGGAGCTGGCGGCGCAATTGCATGAATGCGTCGAGGAATTGAAGCGCAGCGAGACCACGCATAAGGCGATCCTCTCCTACATGCTGGCGGAGCCCTATGGACGGGGCGCGGAACTCTAAATACGCATGCCTTAAAAACAAAAACGCCGGGAATAAATCCCGGCGTTTTTGATTTCAGCCTCGAATGACTGTTACTTGGTCGGTGCCTTGGGGGCTTCCTGTGCGGGGCCCGTGCGGGACTGTGCGGGCGCGCCCGGCACGAATTGTTTTTGCTGTGAAGGGTTTTGACCCAGTTTAGCTTTCATGCTCGCCATCGCGTTTAATCCCTCTGGAAGACATCTGACCAATGTCGTTGATTGTATCTAAATACCGCCGACTGTCAAAATCTTTCTGCAAACCACTCGCAACTTGGCGGCTTAACCCTGCTTTTTCCCGCCGCTTTCGCGCCACCACATAAAAACGATGCCAAGCAGAATTATTAATAAACTCAATGCGTTAGGTAGCAGTGACAGGCTTTCGATGTTATCGATCGTGAAGGCCTTGTTGCGCTTCAGGCCCACCCAGTCATCGCCGCCCATGATATGCGTCGTCGTTTGCACATCGCGCAGGTCAAAATCCCGATTCTCCTGAAACCAGACGATGCCGCCCTGTGTCGCATCGACAACGGGCTTCAGTTTTTCTTCCGTCGTGTGGACATCGGCGAATTCCTCGTTCCGCGCGGTGCCGACGACGACGAAGGCTTTCTTCACGCCGTTGTCGAAGCTGTAGATGCCGTTATCGGCGGCCTTGACGGTCGCCTTGATCCAGCCGGGTTCCCTGTCGGCCATGGGGACGAGCGCCTGCTTGCCGGACGGCTCGGTCATCATGACCTTGACCTCTTCGGTGCTGAGGTCGCGCTGCGAGACGATGATGGTATTGCCGCGCGCTTCGGCCTTGATGAAGTCGTCCTCCAGCTCCGGCTCCTTCATCAGCCAGTGGGCGACGTTGCGCAGCAGGTCGGTATAGGGGCCGGACTGGCCCGAGAGACCCTTGCCCCAGAGCCAGACGTTGTCGGAGGCCAGAACCGCCACACGCCCCTCGCCCACTTTATCCAGCACCAGCAGCGGCGCGCCGTCGATGCCCGTCAGCAGCGGCGTGGAGCGCTGCAGCACGGCCTGCGCCTGCGCATACCACTGCCCCCATTTGCGTTCCTTGAACTGGCGCATCAGGTCGGCGGTGACAGGGTGCTTCGCGCCAAGCGTGGTGAGCGCGGGGCGGAACGGCAGGCGCGCGATGTTTTCCGGCCCGGTCGAAAGCAGCGGCAGCTGGCTGTCGAGCGCGGCGGAAAGGCTGCCGGTGATGCCGGACTGTTTCGCCTCCGCCGTGCCAAGCGCCATCAGAAACGCGCCGCCGCCGCGGATGTAATTGGCGATGTTGTCGAAATACGACGGCTGCATGACCATGTTATAGGCCTGATAGCGGTCGAAGATGATGAGGTCGAAATCCTTGATCTTCTTCTGGAACAATTCCTCGACCGGGAAGACGATCAGCGACAGCTGGTTCTGCGGCGTCACATCCATCGATTCAGGCGAGCGCAGGATGGTGAAGTGTACGAGATCGATCGCGGGGTCGGATTTCAGCAGGTTGCGCCAGGCACGCTCCCCCATATGCGGCGATCCCGAAACCAGCAGCACGCGCAGGCGGTCGCGGATGCCGTTGACGATCACGGGGGCGTTGTTGTTGCCGGATGACAGCTCGCCCTCTTCGACCGGAATGACGAATTCAAAAATGTTCTGGCCCGGATGGGTGATGCCGAAGGTGAATTCGCGCTCCTCCCCCGGGATCAGCGAGGATACCTGTTCGGTCTGGCCGTCCTGCTTCACCGTGACGGTCGAGGGGGCGGAGGACCCGCCGCGGCCGAATTCTTCCAGCTTCACGCGCACGGTGATGTTTTCGTTCAGCACGCCGTATTTGGGCGCGGCGACGATAGTGACTTTGCGGTCAAACTCTTTCTTGCTGCCCGTCAGCACGGCGTGGAACGGACCAAGGCGGGCGAGCGCGCCCAAGTCTTTCGGCACGTCATGCACTTCGCCGTCGGTGATGAAGACGGTGCCGGCCACCTGCGCCATGGGGATGCTCGCCATGTTGTTGCGCAGCAGCGTGAACAGGTTGGTGCTCTCGCCATTGCCGCCATCGGCGGAGGAAGAGCGGATGATGACGGGCTCGATATTCTTTTCGCGCTTCAGCGCGGCTTCCACGTATTGGAGCGCCTCTTCCGCCACCTTGTCGCGATTGCCCAGTTTCTGGCTGGGGCTGTCATCCAGCACGATGATGAATTTATCGGGCAGGCCTTGGCGGATTTCATTCAGGATGACGGGGTTCAGCAGCACGCCGATCAGGACAAAGAAAAACGCCGCGCGCCAGAAGAAATCGCGCATCCGGCGGAAGACGACAAGGCCGAGCGCGAACAGCCCCATCAATGCAAGGTAGATGTAGTAGCCTTGCGGCAGATATGGAGCCCATTCAAAGGTCGTCATTGGCGATGCAACCTTTCTAAAATATAGGGCACATGCACCTGGTCGGATTTGTAGTTGCCGGCCAGCGCCATCATCATGACGTTGACGCCGAAGCGATAGGCCATTTCGCGCTGCTGCTCGCCGCCGGGCGTCACGGGGAAGCGCGTGCGGTCGTCATAGGATTGCGACCATGCCGCCGCCCAGTCATTGCCGCCGATGAGCGCCGAGGTGACACCGTCGTTATCGGCGCTGGGTTCTTTTTCCGTCCACAGCGTGCCGCCGCCATAGGCCCCGGGGAATTCGTCGAGCAGGTAGAAAGTTTTCGTCAGGATGTTGCCGCGCTCGACGGCCTTGAGTTCCGGCAGGCGGATACCGCCCGTCACGTCGCGCAGCTGTTTCGTGCCGATAGTGGCGTTAGAAATCTTGCCGGACGGATCGGCGAATTGCTGGTCGCGCGTATCGAACAGGATCAACCCGCCCTGCGCCATGTAATTCTGCACGTTGCGCGCGGCGAGTGAGGACAGCGGCGCCTGCACCGGCGTCATCGGCCAGTAGAGCATGGGATAATAATACAGCATGTCGGCGGCAGGGTTGACCCCGCGTACGCCCTTGATGCGGATCGTGGTGCGGTTGTTGATGGTGTTCATGAGGCCGGTAAGGCCGTTGAAGCTGACCATATCGACGCTGCTGTCCCCCGTTTCGACATAGGCGAGGTAGATGTTGGAGGCGAGGTCGATCGCCGTCATTTCATCCTGCGCATGGGCAGGCGATGCCGACATCAGCGAGATAAAGAGGATGACCGCACCCATTTTTGCCGCACGCACGGGGCGGGCGAAAGCGCCGCGCATCCAAAGGGTCAGCACCGTATCGATCAGCAGCAGCCAGAGCGCCCATTTCAGGAAGTCGGGCTTCAACCCGCGCTCGCCGGAGAGTTTGTATTCCTGAATGTCCGTGCCGGCGGGAATGTCGCCTAGCGGCACGATTTCGGGCAGCGCGTCACCGAGGTTGTAGACCTGGAATTGCTGCTCCGTCCCATACAGGCCCGGCGGCGTGAAGGCGGAGGGGACGAAGGGCTGCTTGGGGTCGAGCGCGGAGATAATGGTTTTCGCGCCCGGCGTCTGCACGCGGCCGAAACCGTCGAGCACCATGAAGGGCGTCAGCATCGCCTGCGCCTTGTAATCGCTGATGCCGGTCGAGAGGGAGATCATGCGCTGCAGCGCGGAAACATAGAGGCCCGAATAGCAGAAATTCGACCAGTCGGTGCCGGCGGTGGTATGGACGAGGACGATCACGCCCTTGCCAATCGGCGCGCCGGTCAGGAGCGGTGTGCCGTCCTCCAGCTGCAGCCATGTGTGCTCAAAAGTTTCAGGCGTGGGATCGGCCAGCACTTGGCGCGTGACGAACACGTCTTCGGGGATTTCGAGGCCGACCAGCGGGCTGGCATCGGGGATATTGCCGGCGAGCTTGACGGGCTTTTCCCATGTCATCGCGCCTTCCAGCGCGCGCAGGCCGAAGCGCAGGCGCACGGGCAGCAAGGGGTCGTCAGGGTTGGCGGCAAGGTTGGGGCCGGCGAAGCGGATCAGGAAGCCGCCATTCTCCACCCATTTCAGTAGGTCGACGCGCTCGATGGATGTCAGCGCGGCGGTGTCGGGCCAGATGATGGCGGAGAGCGATTTCGGCAGCAGCTTGTCCACATCGTCGACTTCGGTCGCGCCGGTCGCAAGGGCGCGTTTCAGGTAATAGACTTCGTTCAGGAAGCTGTCGCGTTCGCGATGCGCGACATCGGCGACGATGCCGACGGGGCGCTGCTGCCATTGGGAATCCGTGAGGTAGGTGGCCGATGCCATCGGCGTGCGCTGCAGCCCGACGCGGGAGACCTTGCTGCGCATTTCGTTCAGCACATCCCATTTCACTTCCGCGACGCGCTTGCCGGGCGGGAAATCGACCTTGATATTGTCGAGCACGCTGCCGTCATGGGCATAGGCGGCGAGCAGCTGCGTGTCGTTGCCCATCGTCGCGTTCATGCGCTCGATGCTCAAGGAAAGCTGACCGGGTTTCACCGCGGTCTTGCGCAGGATGTAAGGGGCGTTGACGGCGTCATCCTTGACCAGTGTAACGTTGCCGTTGCTGCGCAGCGCGTCCATCAGGGCGCGGCCGTTCATGGTCTGGGTCGTCGTGCCGTCGCTTAGGAAAATGCTGTGGCTAATTTTGTATTTCGCGAGCACTTCGTTCGCAATCGCCGCCGCGCCCTTGTGGTCGGTCGGCCAGGCGACGGGTTTCAGGTGTTCGGCCCAGCCCTGCGCCTCGCCCTCTTCCATCGGGCCGATGCTATGCAGCTTGCCGTCGCCTTCGTCGGCGGCGGTCGGCAGGAAGATCACGGGGCGGTCGGAGCGGCGGATCTGCGAGAGGAACTCGCGCAGCTTTTCCTGACGGGTCGTCCAGTTGGCGGCGGAGGCCCAGCCGTTATCGATCACGACCAGCACGTTGCCGCCGGAACCCGGCAGCCCCGCCGAGAGCTTCATGATCGGCTCGGCGAGCGCGAAGATAAAGAAGGCGACGATGAGCGAGCGCAGCACCAGCAGCCACCACGGCGTATGCGCGGGCGTGCGGACATCGGTGCGCAAATCCTGCAGCAGGAAGAAAGCAGGAAACTTGACGACCTTCGGGCGCGGCGGCATGACGCGCAAAATCCACCACAGCACCGGAATGCCCGCGAGCGCGGCAAGCAGATAGGGTGCCAGGAATGTCAGGC
>JAQSWE010000120.1 GCA_029266795.1 Alphaproteobacteria bacterium
GCGGTCTTCGCTGACAACGAGGATTTCGGTATCCTCCACCACCGCGCCCAGCGGGATGGGATCATCGGTCTGCGGCGGTTCCGGCACCCAGTAATAAGTGATGATATTGGTTTCCGTAGGGCCATAAATATTTGCGACACCCACTCCCGGCAATGCCTCCATCACCTTTTTCAGCTGCGCGGGCGGGAACGGCTCCCCCGCATACATGATGGTGCGAAGTTTCAGGTCGGCATCCGCCAGTCCGCCGCGATTGAGCAGCGCGATGAAAGTTGACGGCGTGGTATAGAGCATCGTGACGTTTTCGCGTTCCAGCAGCGCCACGTAATCGGCATGCTTCGCATCGGTTTCGCGTTTTTTATTCCAGTCGAAACAGGCAAGCGTCGCGCCCGCCTGAAAGGTGTTGAAGATATCGAACACGGAAAGATCGAATTTGAATGGGGCGCGCGAGGCGACCACATCCTGCGGCGTCAATTTGAATTCTGCCTGCATCCAGTCGGTGAAGGTGCGCGCATTGCGATGCGTCAGCATGATGCCCTTCGGCACTCCGGTCGAGCCGGAGCTGTGCAGGATATAAGCGAGATCGTCGGAAACCTGATTCATCACCGGCGGCTCGGCGTCCTGCGCCGCCATCACATCCGCAAACAGGATATTTTTGGAAGAAGGGGCGACAGACACATCATCATTCAGCAAAATAACCTTGCCGATATGCGGATGGCTGAACAGCGCCGCGTGTTCGGCATAAAGGTTGCTGTCGACGCACAGGACATCAAGCTTCGTGTTGTCGATAATCTTGGCAAGACGCTCCGTCGGCGAATATTCGTCGAGCGGCACATAGGCGCAGCCCAGCTTCAGCGTACCCAATAGCACCGCGATGCTTGCGGCATGGACGGGGGAAATAATGCCGACAAACGGCTTGGCGCGGATATCGGATTTCAGCGGCGCGATGACGCTGGCGAAGCGGTTCGACAGCGCATTTAACGCCGCATAGCTCAGGCGCGATCCGTCTTCGTTGACGATCGCGGTCGCATCCGGCGTCTTGCGGCAGTTTTCGGTGAAAACGTCATGCAGCAGGTAGCGCATCATTTCACCTTCAGCGTCAGGATATCGGTCGTGCGGCCCTTGACGCGGCTCGCGGTGCTGGCGAATTGCTGCGCCTGTTTTTCCACACCGTCGATATAGCCGTTGGTGACGCTGCCTGCGAGGTCGCATTTGAATTCGCGGCCCAGATGTTCGTAATAAATATCCTGCAGGCGCCGCGCCTCGAAGCTGTCATTGTTCCAGCCCGACACCACCACCACATCGCCGGGGCGGACGAGGTTTTTCTGCAGTTCCAGCGCGTCGGGGATATAGGGGAAAACATTGAACAGGAAGAAAAACAGGCGGCGGCCCTGCGGCAGGTCGTCCTGCGTCACATCTTCCAGCTTTTTCGCGACGATGCCGATATCGAAACGGTTGCGCAGCTCCGCCGTTTCGCTCGCCGACAGTTCGGTCGCAAGGCTTGGTTCAATCGCGGTATAGGATTTGCGGAAATCATGCGCGACGTCGAGATAGCGCAGGTCGCCGCTGCCAATCGCAACCAGATGCTCGATGCCGCCGTCGGCTTCCGTGATATCGCCCAGAATGCGGCGAATGGCCGCCATCTCTTCACTGTGATAGGCCGTGGTCATGGCCAGCGACATCTTGGACTGCATGGCCGCAAAACAATCGTTGCTGATATCGGTCAGCTTTGCTGCCGGTGCGGCAGGCTGTTTCAGCGTTCTCATCATCACACACCTGAAAATGGACTCGTTCTTAATTTTGGAAACTATAGACCTATTCCGGAATTATTTTCCATAGGAATATCGCCATCAGTGGACAATTTTATTTCGTTTATCGGATATTCTGGAACATGTGTTTCCAGCATGTTTCAAATAAAAACAATAAGCTATTTGTTTTTCCTCGACCAAATGACGCCGCTTTGACATCATGGATCTATGAAAGTCCTCGCCGTCGAAAACAATGCCGAATTGCTCAAGCTGCTCTCACACCTTCTCGAAAAAGAAGGCTTCGAGGTGCATACCGCAACGGGTGGCGCGGAGGCGCTGCAGAAATTTGCCAACGTGAAGCCTGATATCGCCTGTCTCGACGTGCTGCTTGACGATATGTCGGGCTACGACATCTGCCGCGAGATCCGCCGCGCAGATGCCGATATGCCGGTGCTGCTGATCACGTCAAAATCCCGCGCGACCGATATCAGCGAAGGCATGGCGGCGGGCGCCACCGAGTATATCGTCAAGCCCTTCGACCTGATGGGTATCACCGCCCTGATGCACAAGACCGCGCAAACCTGCCTTGCACGCCGCAATTCAGCGGCGCTGGCGGAATATTTCGATTTCGGCGAATTGCGCGTCTATCCCGCCCGCCTGCTGGCGCAGCGCGATGGTGTCGAGATCGCGCTCAGCCTGCGCGACACCGAACTCCTGAAAATGTTTTTCGCGCATAAAGACCAGCCGCTGGAGACGGAGGCGCTCGCCCCCTATTGCTGGCAGTCGCAGGGCAAGGTGGACGCGAAAGCCGTCGAATGGCAGGTCGGCCAGCTGCGCAAGAAGATCGAGGCGGATGCCGCGAACCCCGCACTGATCCGCAACGCCGGGACAGGTTACGTCTTTGGCTGAACCGCTTAGCAAAGAACAGCTGTCGATGTATGCCCGCAACCACCGCGGGTCGCTGGTCAATAACTTCCTCATGGCGGGCGTTTTCCTGACCGGAAAATACAAGATGTACGGCGTGCCGCAGGAAGCAAACAGCATCCTTGTCGAAATCGGCGTACTGGTCTTCTGCCTCATGGCTTTCCTGCGCCAGCACAACATTTACCGCGAGATACTCGAGACGAAATTCCGCGATTCCGAAATCCGCGGTTATATCTTCTCGATCTGCTTCACCAAGGTCATGTATCTTGTCCCCTGGCTGCTCTTGCTGTTCTGGCCGCTGCAGGGGCAGTTTTTCTATGACGACCTTTTGGGCTATATCTTCATCATTTGCGTGGTGGCGACCTATGGCTCGTCCAGCGCGCCCGTGCCATTCCTGCTTTTTTTCGATATCGCCATCCCCATGGGGGTTGCGGGTCTCGTCGTCTATCTGAACTGGAATGTGCAGGAAACGCGCTATGCTGGACCGGCGGTGCTGTTCTTTTGCTTCTATGTGTTTTCCATCGGGCGCAAAATGCTTGCATCGACTTTGCAGTTGATCGAGAGCAAGAAGCAGGCAGGCCTGAACGCGCGCCGCGCCGATGATGCCAACCGCGCCAAATCGAGCTTCCTCGCCCTGATGTCCCACGAAATCCGCACGCCGATGACGGGCATTTTCGGCATGGTCGATTTCCTGAAAGACACGCCGCTCAATGCCGAGCAGAAAGATTTCGTGGGCACGATCAGCGACTGTTCCAAAACGCTGCTGAATACGCTGAACGACGTGCTGGATTTTTCCAAGGTGGAAAGCGGCAAGCTGGACATCAGCGCGGTCAATTTCGACCTGCACAATATGCTGACCAATTCCGGCCGCGTGATGCGCCAGACGGCGGAGGATAAAGGGCTAAAGCTGAACCTCGCGATTGCCGACAACGTGCCGAAACGCATGCGCGGCGATCCGCACCGTCTGCAGCAGGTCATTGTCAACCTGCTGAACAACGGTGTTAAATTCACCGAACGGGGTGAAGTCACCCTGCGCGCCACCTGCAGCGACGGCAAGCAGCCTTCCTTGCGCATTGAAGTGCAGGATACCGGCATCGGCATCAGCAAGGATAACATCGCCAAGCTATTCAGCGCCTTTTCGCAGGCCGACAATTCAATCGCACGCCGCTATGGCGGCTCCGGCCTTGGCCTGTCGATTGCCAAGAAACTGGTTGAATTGATGGGTGGCAAGATCGGCGTGACGAGCGAGGAAGGCAAGGGCAGCATTTTCTTCGTCGAGCTTCCCTATCTCGCCCCTGTCGCAGGTGAGCCAGATGCAGATGCCGAACATACCGGCCCCGATTCACCGCCGCAAAATATATTGGTGGTCGAGGACAACGCCGTCAGCCAGCGCATCGTGGTGAAAATGCTGACGCAAAAAGGCCACACGGTGACGGCCGTCGGCACCGGCGACGATGCCCTCAATGCCGTGCAGCAGAACGACTTCAACATGGTGTTCATGGACGTCAACATGCCGGGCCGCAACGGGCTCGACACCACGCGCGCGATCCATGCGCTGGGCGGCAAGCTGGAAAAACTGCCCGTTATCGGCCTCACCGCCAACATCATGGAAGATTTCGTGCGCAAATGTTACGACGCCGGCATGGTCGCGCATGTGCCAAAGCCGTTTTCGCCCAAGAGCCTCTATGACGCTGTCGCGCTGGTCAGCGGATCGGGCAAGGGGGAAACCGCGAAAGCGCCGCAGGAGCAAAAGAAATCGATGCGCGCCACGCTCACCATGCTGCGCGACGGCATGGGGCTGGACTATGTGCAGGGCATGGTCGCGTCGAACCTCAAGGAAACCGCGCGTCTGATGGATATCGTCGATACCGAAATGCAGAAGGGCAAGCTCGACAAGATGTCCGACGCCGCGCATGACCTGAAAAGCATCACCGGCCTGATCGGCATGCACGAGGCCAGCGCCCTCGCCGCCGAGGTCGAAGCCGACGGGCTGAAGAACGAGAGCAAACGCCTCGACGGCCTCATCGAGCACCTGATCGATGCGCTGGAGCGCGAAAGCCGCGAGGCGGAACGTATCGCCAGGACGATGCCGGAGAAGTAGTCTTCTTTATCTCAAAAAAGCTGCCTTTTCATAGTTTTAGAAACAGATTAATTGTTTTATGGCAATCGATTTGCTACAATCTATCATGAGCAAAAACGCCCTCACCGCCAGCTTCTCGCGCGCCGCCGCAAAGGTATTGCTCGGCGTGACGCTGATATTGGCGACCAGCGGCGATACCTATGCGCAGGAACAGCCGCGCCGCAACGCGCCGGATACCGCGCACCATGCAGCGCCTACGACCGACACGCTCACCGTCGTCACTTGGGGCGATTCAATCGGCAATGGCATCGGCAACAGCCTGAGCGGCAGCTTCAACCGCGTGGTCAATCTGGGGCGTGATGGCGCGGGCCTGACCATTCCCAACAAGCCTCAGCCCCTCGACAATCTACCGCGCGGCGCTGTCGTGCTGATGAGCATCGGCACCAACGATGTCGGCACTTTCATGACCGCGCCGCAGGCGACGATTGACGATTATGCACGGCGCGTGATGGTATTGGCGCGACAGGTGCGCAATCAGGGCGCGACACCCGTCATCATCGGTATGCAGGCACCGACCGGCCCCTATACCGGCAACCCTAAACTCTGGAACACGCCGGGATTTGTCGAAGCGTGGACAGCCACCATGACCCGCGTGAACACGGCGATAGAGCGTGCCGCGCAGCAAACCGGCATCGCCTATTCAACCGTACAGGGCCGCGTTTCCGAGCGTGATCCCGACCATTTGCATTATACCCAACGCGGGTCCCGACATATCGCCCAGAACGCGCTGCGCGATGCTGGTATTCGCCGCTAGATCAATATCTTAGCCCCTTCTATACGATACGAATTTATATTGCATTATGTAAACTAATGCGGTATACTACTCGCCATGGAAAACAGGATCGCCCCCGATTTCAAAAATGCCGCCACGCCCGACCTCACCGTCGCGCGCGGGCTCGACAGCGTGACCGTTGTGACCTGGGGCGACAGCATCGCGAATTTCATCGGCCTCAACCTGAAGAATGTTTTCAACAACGTCGTGAATATGAGCCGCAATGGCGCGGGGCTCGATAACGTCATCCCCGCCCTGCCGCTCGAAAACGTACCCGCAGGCGCTGCCGTCATCATGAGCATGAGCGGCAACGACATCGAATTGATGATCGGCAAGACGCAATCCGTGATCGACAATTACGCCGCGCGCCTTGTGGAAATGGCGGTAAAAGTACGCAATGACGGCGCAACGCCCGTCATCCTCGGCCATGCCTCACTCACCGCGCCCTATACCGGCCCCGTGCCGGGCGGCGTGTCGCATTGGGCGGAAGAAGGCTTCATGGAAAAATGGATTGCCACGATGCACCGCGTGAACGATGCCGTTTCGAAAACGGCAGCGGCGCAAAATATCGCTTGGTCGCCAGTCGAGGGCCGCATCCCCGCCGATGAAAGATCGCAGGATAATCTCCACTACACCACCCGTGGCTCCCGCCGCATCGCGCAAAACGCGCTGATCGACGCCGGAATCAGATTCTGACCCCCGACTCGGATATGTAACTCGCCGATTCCCCGCTACTCCCGCCACGCCGGTTTTTATAAAAGCCGCCAAAACCCTTATTTCGCCGTGTTTTTCTTCGTATTGACTTATGCTCTCTACGCGTATAACTTATGCTCTATTAGAGAATAAAAAATCATCAAATTGAGCATAAAAACGCTCGCCAACTTCGAGGAGATCAGACTATGGGATACGGCAGATGGGACAACAACGACTGGGACAAGCACGCAACCAGCACGCGCGGCAAGAGCACCAGCCAGATTTTCAACCAGTCGAGCATCAAGCAGTCGATGGACCCGCGCGGCATCGCGGTGCGTGAATCGCGGGATTCAGTCAAGAACCCGAATTCGACGCCGATCATCCTCGCGCTCGACGTCACGGGCTCGATGGGCGTTATTGCCGACCGCATGGCGCGCGAAGGCCTCGGCACGCTGGTCGAGGCGATCATCGACCGCCAGCCGGTTTCCGATCCGCATATCATGGTGATGGGCGTGGGTGATGCTTACTTTGATCGCGCGCCCCTGCAGGCGTCGCAGTTCGAGGCCGATATCCGCATCGCCGAACAGCTGAAAGACATCTATTTGGAAAAAGGCGGCGGCGGCAACCATTTCGAAAGCTATAACCTGCCCTGGTATTTCGCGACGACCAAGACCGATATCGACAGCGTGAAACGCGGCAAGAAAGGCATCATCTTCACCTTCGGCGACGAAGAATGCCCGGCCGTGCTGGAGGCGAAACACATCAAGAAATTCCTCGGCGACGATGTGCCGGCGGATATCAGCACGAAAGACCTGCTGAAAATGGTGTCGGCGAAATACGACGTCTATCATGTGGTCGTCGAGCAGGGCAACCACGCCCTCAGCCACAAAAAAGAGGTCTATGACAGCTGGAACAAGGTCCTGCCGCCCGAGCGCATCATCGCGCTGAAGGACTACAACAAGCTCTCGGAAGTCCTCGTCTCCGTGCTTGAGGTCCATAACGGCAAGGAACCGGCAGATGTCGTGAAAAGCTGGCAGGGCCCGACGGCGAAAGTGGTGGAAGACGCAATTTCCCACATGAAGCCCGGCATCGCGAATAACAACAACGTGCCGCTGCCGCCGAAGAGCCTCAAACTGAAGCTCAAACCCTAACTACAAAATTCACTTACACAGTAATCCCGCCTGCTTGATACCGCAGG
>JAQSWE010000121.1 GCA_029266795.1 Alphaproteobacteria bacterium
TTTTCGTCGCATTTATCCTTGCCCTTGCAGGCTTTCATGAACTGCCCTGCCAGCGTTTCGGGCGTATCGTGGTTGTCGGGCGATGCGGCACCGCCTAGTTTCGCCATTTTTACAAGCCGCGCGGCTTCTTCGACCGGCAGCCAGCTGTCGGTGAAATTCCACCAGTAATTGCTGACCATGCCGAGGTCGAAACCGGGGCGTTCTTTGCCGCTGGCATCGATGGTTTTGATTTTGGACATTTTCTCCATCGCTGCATCCGGCGCACCCAGCGTTTCGGCCATAAATCCGGCATCGGGCAGGCGGTTTCGCGCATGGGTGATGAGTTCCTGCCACCAGTCGGCAGGGAGGCGGTAGGCGATGTCACAGCGGAAATCCTTGAACCCATGGTCCAGATACCAGTCGATCACGCCCTTCAGATATCCCGGCTTGCCATCCGTTCCGTCGATGAAGAATTCACGCGCGGCGGGCGAGGCGAAATTGATCTGCGATGTTTCGTTGCCCTTGACCAGCCGCCAGTCGAGGCCGTTGAGCTCCGTGTCGCGCGCGAAGTTGAACCTGAATTCTTTCTGCACGCCATTGTCGTTGTAGGAAATGCCGACAACTTCGGTATCCTTGCCGCCGGTCAGCGTCGTGGTTTCGACGGTCAGCAGCGCGGGCTTTTCACCGGCGGGCAGTGATTTCAGGATAGCGGCCAGTTTCGCGTTTTCCTCGATCACCAGCGGGTGGTCGGCGGCGAATTGATTGAAGACGAGGTCGGCCATGACGCGGAGGCCGGCTTTGTCAGCCTGTGCGGTAAAATGTTTCAGGTGCGCGCTATCCAAAGCGTCGATGGATGCCAGCGTTTCAGGCGTCTCCGCGCCGCGCGAACCGGCGATTTTCGTCGCGCTGAATTCCGGGTCAAAAACCCCGTGATTGCGCGTGGCGTATAGGCTATTGTCCGCAGGATGGCCTTCGGGAACGGCGGCCTTCAGCTGTGTGGTTTCGAAAAACGGGCTGAGCCAGATGGAATTGAAGTTCATGCTTTTCGCATGGTCGACGAGCCACGACGCACCGTCCGTGGCATCTTTCCCGGACCAGTCGGCGATCGACCCCACAAGGCGCGGAGGTACATAATATATGCGGTTAGCTCGCAATTTAATTACCTTGATTATGCAATTGGTGCAATATAATACTAAATATACCTTCAATATCAATACTTTTGAATAGATTCAGGCCAAGCCATTAAATTTGAAACATTTTTTTGTAATATTATTGCGCTGCAACATGGAGAGAAACGATGGCGAATGGACAGGAATGGTGGCGGGGCGCGGTGATTTACCAAATCTATCCGCGCAGCTTTTTTGACAGCAACGGCGACGGCATCGGCGATTTGAAGGGCATCACCCAGAAGCTCGATTACGTTGCATCGCTCGGCGTCGATGGCGTCTGGCTCTCCCCCTTCTTCACCTCCCCCATGGCGGATTTCGGCTATGACGTGGCCGATTATAAAGGGGTCGATCCTATCTTCGGCACGCTTGCCGATTGCGACGAGATGATTGCCGAGATGCACAAGCGCGGCCTGAAACTGGTCATCGATATCGTGCTGAACCACTCATCCGATAAGCATCCGTGGTTCATCGAAAGCCGCAAGAACAAGACCAACAAATATGCCGACTGGTATGTCTGGGCCGACCCGAAGCCCGACGGATCGCCGCCCAATAACTGGCTCTCCGTCTTCGGCGGGTCGTCATGGACGTTTGACCCCGAACGCGGCCAGTATTTCTACCACCAGTTCCTGAAGGAACAGCCCGACCTCAACATCCGCAATCCGGAAGTGCAGGAAGAATTGCTGGCGACAGCGCAATGGTGGCTGGACCGCGGCGTCGACGGTTTCCGCATGGACGCGCTGCCGCACTGCATTCACGATTCCCAACTGCGCGATAACCCGCCGCGCCCCGTGCCCAAATCGGACGGCAAGACGGTGATCCATCCCTATTCGATGCAATGGCACACCTACGACAAGACACAGCCGGAAATGATACCCTTCCTGAAAAAATTCCGCGCGCTGACCGACCAGTACAAGGATTGCATGCTGGTCGCCGAGGTCAACGACGACAAGACGGTGGAAACCACAATTTCATACACCAATGGGCCGGAGATGCTGCACACGGCATACGACTTCTCGCTACTGGTGCATGAATATTCAGCGGCGTACCTGCGCCGCAAGGTAGAAGAGTTCTTTGCGACGCCGCATGATTCATGGCCGAGCTGGGCATTGTCGAACCACGATAGCATCCGCGTCGCGACCCGCTGGGCGGTCGATGACAAGCCGGATGTGCGCCAGACGAAAATGCTGCTGGCGATGCTGAGTTCCTTGCGCGGTTCTTCCTTCGTCTATCAGGGCGAGGAATTGGGATTAACCGAAGCGGTCATTCCCCCTGAAAAACGGCAAGACCCCGGCATCGGCTCGACCGGCACCGGGCGCGACGGCTGCCGCACGCCCATGCCGTGGGATGGCGCAAAGAAAAACGGCGGATTTACCGCCGCGAACGAAGGGTGGCTGCCCGTCCCCGCTGAACATGCGGCAGCAAGCGTTGCCGCGCAGGAAAAAGATCCTGCCTCCATGCTCAGTTTCACGAAGCAGTTCCTTGCATGGCGCAAGACGCATCCCGCCCTGCTGCGCGGCGATTTGAAGTTCGAGACGCTGGATGACAATGTCGTCGCCTTCACGCGGCAGTTGGACGGTGAAACGCTGTTCTGCGCCTTCAACCTGAAACCTTCACCGGTGACGGTCGCGCTGCAAAGCGGATGGACGCCGCTCGCAGGTTACGGCCTGCAGTCAACGGCGAAGGGCCAGTCGCTGGAACTGCCGGCTTTCGGCGGGTTCTTCGCACGGAAGGTTGCCTGATAGCATGACACGTAGCTTCCAGCACGTCATCGACGACACGCCGCAGCTGCTGCTCCGTAGAAATCTGGGCGACAGCGCGGGCGACCCGAAACTAGGCGACGCCCCGCCCGTCATCTATGCGATTGCCGCCGATCTTGACAAGGCCAAGGCGCAAAGCGGCAGCGTGCGCGTCGAGGTCTTGGGCGATATCACGCGCTTCCGCGAAGCCGATGCGGTGCATGGGCTGCTCTACCTGCCCTACCCCTATCTGGTGCCGGGCGGGCGGTTTAACGAGATGTATGGCTGGGACAGCGCCTTCCCCGTCTTTGCCTGGGCGGATACGCATCCCCGCATCATGCGCGAGCAGGCGGATAACCAGCTCTACCAGATCCGCGCCTATGGCAAGGTTTTGAACGCCAACCGCAGCTATTACCTGTCGCGCTCGCAGCCGCCGCTGATCGCCGCCATGGTTTCGCGTATCTGGCATGCGGCGGAGGGCCGCGACTGGCGCGATTTCGACCCCGACAGCGTTTACAAAAGCGCGCGCGACTGGCTGGCTGCCGCTTATGATGACATCGTAAACCATCATCGTTACTGGACGACGGGTGACCGGATGATTGCAGGGCTGTCGCGTTACTGGGATGACGGTGACGGTATCGCTGCTGAAGTGCTGACGGGCGAACCGGGGCATTACGAACATGCCATCGAACATTTCAAAACCCATCCCGATGAACGTTTTTTCGTGAATGGCGCGCTGACGCCGCTCTATTACCGCGCCGACCGTGCGATGCGCGCCTCCGGCTTCGACCCGACGGGCCATTGGGGCTATGGCGCGCTCGAATGCCTGTTCCATACGCCCGTCTGCCTGAATGCGCTGCTGTACCGCATGGAGGGTGATTTGGCGGAGATTGCCGAAACCCTTGATAACGGCGACGCCGAAATATGGCGCGCGGCGCAAGCACACCGAAAAATAGCGATGCAGCCAATGATCGACCCCGGGACAGGCATTTATCACGATTACGATACGGTACGGAATTGTCGCAACCCGAAGCCCTTCGCCAATTTCTTTCATGCGCATTGGGCAGGCCTCTATGACGGCGATCCGGCACTGGCCGAAAAAGCGGCGAATGCCGCGCTCGCGCTGTTGGAAACACCCTATGGCATCGTGACGTCCACCGAGCAGAGCGGCAGCCAGTGGGATTTCCCCTATGGCTGGCCGCCGTTGCAGTATTTCGCGTTTGAGGGATTGAAGCGCAGCGGGCAGCATGCGGCGGCCAAACGTGTCGCGGGGAAATTTCTGGCGCTGGCGCAAAACGTGTTCCATGAACAGAATGCCGTATTCGAAAAATACAACATGCGCGACGGCAACGCCACGGTCAGCGTCGTGCATGGCTACAGCACAAACGTGAATGAAAGCGGGACTTTCCTGTGGACAGCGGCGGTGCTGAAACTGGCGGAAGGCATCTGACATGAAGCCGGAGGCAATCGAACAGGCTTACCTGCGCCTGAAGCCGCATATCACGCGCACACCGATCCTGAATTCGCGGCTTCTCGACCGCTTCCTCGGCTGCGAGATTTTCTTCAAATATGAAGGCGCGCAGAAGGTCGGCGCGTTCAAGGCGCGCGGCGCACTGAACACGCTGCTGTCTTTGCAGGAAAAAAACCAGCTGCCGGAGCGTGTGGTCGCCTATTCATCCGGCAACCATGCGGCGGCGGTCGCCTGGGCGGCAAAACGCCTTGGCCTCAAATCCACGATTTATATCCCGCAAGGGTCGTCACAGGTGAAGATCGCGGCAACCCGCGCCTATGGCGCGGAAGTTTTCGTGACCAAGACGCGTCAGGAGGCGGAGGAAACCGCCAATACGCTTGCGCTCGCCAAGGGATCGTTCCTGCTGCCGCCCTACGACCATGACGACGTGATCGCAGGACAAGGCACGGCCACTTACGAAGCCTGGGAAGAGCTGAAAAAAATCGACGCTGTGTTCGCACCCTGCGGCGGCGGCGGACTGATTTCCGGCAGTTTCATGGCAACGCGGTTGTTTTCGTCGGATGCCGAAGTTTTTGCGGCCGAGCCTGTGACGGCGAATGACGCCGCGCAGTCTTTCCGCTCCGGCAAGATCGTGCGCTTCACCGAAGCGCCGAAGACGATTGCCGATGGCGTGCGTACGCTGGGCGTATCGCCGCGCACTTTCCATTACATCCAGCAGCTGGATGGCATTTTTGAAATCACGGAAGAAGAGATTTTATACTGGAGCCAGTGGCTGATGCACCTGCTGAAGGTGACGGTCGAGCCGACATCGGCGCTCGGCATGGCGGCGGCGCATAAATGGCTGCGCGAGGGTAACAAGGGCAAGCGCATCCTTGTCATCCTGTCCGGTGCGAATATCGACGGCGATACCTATGGCAAGATATGGGCGCAGGATCACCTGACCCGCCTGCCCGCGCTTTAGGCGATATTTTTCAACCCCTCAAGACCCGGATAGGGATGAGTGATGACGAAGGTCGGGATGCGCCCCACATATTCCGAGAAACGGCCCTTGGCCAGATAGCTTTCGCGGAAACGCGAGGTTTTGAAATACTCGCCCAGCTGCGGCACGATGCCGCCGGCGATATACAAGCCGCCTGCCGCGCCATACGACAGCGCAAGATTTCCCGACACGACGCCGAGGAAATGGCAGAACAGGTCGAGCACCTCGACACAGGCCTTGCAGGATTTATCGAGCGCCTTTTTGGTGATTTCAGCGGGCGTCAGTTCCGGCAGGTCGAGCTTATCGACGCCGCAGACCGCATGATAAAGGTTCACAAGCCCCTTGCCTGACACGACACGCTCGGCCGAGATATGATGGTATTTGGAATTCTTCAGCCATTCGAACAGCGCGAATTCGCGCGCATTATCCGCCGGCATCGTCACATGGCCGCCTTCGGCGGTCACAATGATCGGCTTGCCGTTTTCATCGAAAACCACGCCCGCCACGCCAAGGCCGGTGCCGGGACCGATAATAGCGATGGGCATGTTTTTCTGTGCTTCGCCGCTGCCCAGCTGGTAGCGGTCTTTTTCGGCAAGATATGGCACGGCATAAGCCAGCGCCGCGAAATCATTCACCACCCGCAGGGATGACAAGCCGATATCCGCCTTCGTGCCACTGATGGAGAAATTCCAGACATGGTTCGTCATGGCAATCGCGTCGGTACCGTCGAGCGCCGTCGCCACAGCAAAGGCACCCGTCTTGGGCTGGCCGCCGATGCGCTTCAGGTAGGTTTGGGCGGCTTCGGCGGGCGATTTGTAATCGGCGCAGGGCAGCACATCGATATTGCTGATGCTGCCCGCATCATCCACCAGTGCAAAGCGTGCATTCGTGCCGCCGATATCTGCGATGATCTTGCTCATGCCTTGCTCAATGCTTCATCAAGGTCAGAGATAAGATCGTCAGCGCTTTCGATGCCGATGGAGAGGCGGATCAGGCCGTCGCTGATGCCCAATGCTTCGCGCTGCTCTTTCGGAATCGACGCATGGGTCATGATTGCCGGATGCTCGATCAGGCTTTCGACGCCGCCGAGACTTTCCGCGAGCGTGAACACTTTGCAGGCCGACAGCATGCGACGGGAGGCGTCAAGATCACCCTTGATGACCGCCGTAATCATGCCGCCGAAACCGGACATCTGTTTCTTCGCCAGCGCATGTTGCGGGTGCGAAGGAAGACCCGGATAGAAAACCTTTTCGATTTTCGGATGTTTTTCCAGCCATGTGGCGACTTTAAGCCCGCTGGCGCAATGGCGCTCCATGCGCACATCGAGCGTTTTCACGCCGCGCAGCGCAAGGAAGCTGTCAAATGGGCCGAGGATACCACCCGTCGCGTTCTGGATGAATTTCAGCTTGTCGGCCAATTCCTGATTGGCAACCACAACCACGCCGCCGATCACATCGCTATGGCCGCCGATATATTTGGTCGCCGAATGCACGACGAGGTCGATGCCGAGCGTGAGCGGGCGTTGCAGAGCGGGCGTCGCGAAGGTGTTGTCGATGACCGACAACAGGTTATGTTTTTTCGCTACCGCCGCCACCGCCGCGATATCGGTCAGTTTCAGCAGCGGATTGGTGGGTGTTTCCACCCAGACCATTTTCGTTTCAGGCTTGATCGCATCTGCGACGTTTTTCACATCCGACATATCGACGTAAGTGACGGTCAATCCGGTCGTGCCCTTGCGCACGCGTTCGAACAGGCGGTAACTGCCGCCGTACAGGTCATCGGAAGCGATCATGTGCGCGCCCGCGGGCAGCAGGTCGAGTATCGCATCCATCGCCGCCATGCCGGAACCAAAGCCGAAACCAGCGATGCCGTCTTCCAGATCCGCCATCGCGCGCTCGAAAGCATGGCGCGTCGGGTTGTGACCGCGCGCATAGACGAAGCCTTTATGCTCGCCAGGCCCGGATTGTGCGTAGGTGGAGGTTTGATAAATCGGTACGTTCACAGCGCCCGTCGTCGGGTCATGCTGCTGGCCGCCATGAATGCAGCGCGTGGAAA
>JAQSWE010000122.1 GCA_029266795.1 Alphaproteobacteria bacterium
ATGCGGCACCTTTCAGATAGAAGTGGTTGAGCATATCGACGCGGGTGATAAGGCCGAGCAGCTTGCCGTTATCGGTCACCATCACCAGCGGGTGGTTACGCAGGAAAGTCGACGCCTCGCCAATCGGCGTTTCGCGCGGCAGGCTGGGCTTTGCGGGGCGCATCACTTCGCCGGCAGTTGCCGACATCGGTACCACCTTGCCGTCATGCGTGAAACCGTCGAGCAGCATTTTCTCGTCAACGAGACCGACCAGCATCCCCTTCTCATCCAGCACGGGAAGTTGCGACACATCGGCAAAGCGCATGCGCTTGTAAGCCGTCTGCAGCGTATCGGTCGCCTGTACAACCACGGTATCGCCGGCATCATGGCGGCGGACGATCAAATCCTCGACCGTGCCGGTTTTGACGCGCGCGGCGAAGCCCTGTTCGGTCATCCATGAATCGCTGAACGCCTTGGAGAGATATTTATCGCCACGGTCGCAGACGAAAGTCACGACGCGCTTCGGCGTTTTTTGTTCGCGGCAATAGCGCAGCGCGGCTGCGATCAGCGTGCCGGACGACGTACCGGCCAAGATGCCTTCGTTTTTCAGCAGCTGGCGTGCGGTGCCGATGCTTTCCTCGTCCGGAATGGCGTAGGCTTTGTTGATCACTTTCATGTCGAGGATGCTGGGAATGAAATCTTCCCCGATGCCTTCTACCAGCCACGAGCCGGGCGTCACCACTTTACCCTCGTTCACCAGCGGCGCGAGGATAGAGCCCACAGGATCCGCGAGCACCATTTCCGTGCTGGGGCTGACGCGGTTGATGAATGATGCAAGGCCTGCCATCGTGCCGCCCGAACCGACGCCGCAGACGATCGCATCGACGTCATGCTGCATCTGTTCCCAGATTTCGGGCGCGGTCGATGTTTCATGCGCCAGCGAATTGGCGGGGTTGGAAAACTGGTTGGCGTAGAAACCGCCGGTTTCTTTCGCAATACGCTCTGCCACTTCCTGATAGTATTCGGAATGGCCTTTGACCACGTCGGAGCGTGCGGTGCGCACATCGGCGCCCAGCGCTTTGCAATGGAAGATTTTCTCGCGGCTCATTTTATCCGGCACGACGAGGATGACTTTGTACCCCTTCAGCACGCCGATCAGCGCAAGGCCAAGGCCGGTATTGCCCGCTGTCGCCTCGACAATCGTGCCGCCCGGTTTCAAGCGCCCGTCCTGCTCCGCCGCTTCGATCATCGTGCGCGCGATACGGTCCTTGATCGAACCGCCGGGGTTATGTGATTCCATTTTCAGGAACAGCTGGCACGGGCCGGTATCGAGCCTTGAAACCTGCACCATCGGCGTGTTGCCGATCAGCTGGATGACGCCGGGGGCGCTTTGCTTCATCGTATCACCTGTCCAAAAAAATGAGCGAAATCGGGCTGATGCTATTCTTTTTCCGCATTAAAGGCAACGGTAACATAATGGCGTGACTTCACGGGTTTGATTGGGTAAATATGACCTATGACGAACCTGCATAGCATCACATCTTCAACGAATGCCAGCTGCTGGAAAAGCCTGAAGGCGGAGGCCGAAAAACTGGCTGCGACCGATGCCGCGCTTGCGCCATTGTTGCAGTGCGTCATTCTGCCCGCCAAAACGTTGCCCGAAGCGCTCGGCCGTTTGCTGTCGGAAAAACTGGCGGCGAAGCATTTGCCGGAGGGGTTGATCCTGCAACTCTTCGCCGATTTCGCGGATGCGGTTTCCGATCTTGAGCAGACGGTCAGCCGCGATCTGAACGCGATCACAGGGCATGACCCCGCCGCGCGCGACTGGGTGGCGCCGTTCCTGTTTTATAAAGGTTTCCACGCGCTGCAATCCCACCGGCTTGCGCATTACCTGTGGGGCACAGACCGTCAGCACCTCGCGCTGTTTCTGCAGAACCGTATTTCCGATGTTTTCGCCGTCGATATCCACCCGGCCGCGCGTATCGGCAGTGGCGTGATGATGGACCATGCGACAGGCATCGTCATCGGTGAAACCGCCGTTGTTGAAAACGACGTACTGCTCTGGCATGGCGTAACTCTGGGCGGCCGCAGCCAGGAACCCGGCGACCGCCACCCGAAAGTGCGCCAAGGTGCGGTGCTGGGTGCGAATTCCACCATCATCGGTAATATCGAAATCGGCCGTGGCGCCAAAGTCGCTGCCGGTAGCGTTGTCGTGCATGACGTTCCCGCGGACAAGACCGTTGCCGGCACCCCCGCCAAAATCATAAACTAATTCAAGGCGTTATTTTTACGCTTGCGATGACCGGGATTAATCCATATAACTCTAATAGGAATTGAATCATGCTCTCCATGAAATGCAAATATGCGCTGAAGGCGCTGGTCGTACTGGCCGCGGAAGGCAAGAAATTGCCCTCGAGCGCCATCGCCCAAAAAGCGCGCGTGCCGGCAAAATTCCTCGAGGCAATCCTGACCGACCTGCGCAAGGCCGACGCGCTGACATCGGAGCGCGGCGCGCATGGCGGCCATACGCTGAAAGGCGCGCCGGAGAAAATCATGCTCGGCCATGTGGTGCGCGCGATGGATGGCATGCTCGCCCCCATCCCCTGCGCCAGCACGTTTTACTATAAAAAATGCGACGACTGTACCGACGAAAAAATCTGCGTCATCCGCCACGCGATGCTGGAAGTGCGCAACAAGATTTCGGAAGTGCTGGACGGCCTGTCGCTCGAAGACCTGTTGAATATGTCACCCAAGAAAAAACAGCAATTATTCTGGTAGGAGTACATCATGATCCGCAAACTGTTCATCGAGCATTGTCATGACACGGGCGAGACGTATTTCCAGCACCTGCTTTTCACCATTAAAACCGCCGCAACCCTTGTCTATTCCGGCTTTGCCCTGATCATTCATGGCGTGTTTCCCTTCCTCTTCACCACCACCGCCAGCACAAATATCAAGAAACTGAACACGACGATCCTCACGCGTTCCGCGCGCGCCTCCGGCGACAACGTCACCCCGATGCACAAAAAAGCAGCCTGAGTATGGGCTGGTACGACATCGCCATTGTCGGCGGCGGGTTTTCCGGCGTTGCGACCATTGCGAACATCGTGCGTGATACGACGAAACCTCTTGCCATCGCCGTCGTATCGCGCGAGCCGCGGGGCGTGTTTGGCCCCGCTTATTCCACACCACGCGATGAACACCTGCTCAATGTGCCAGCCGCGAATATGGGACTGTTTTCCGACAGCCACCGGCATTTTTTCGAATGGGTCACGGCGCAGGGCATTACCGCCGCACCCGGCGATTACCTGCCCCGCAAACTATATGCGCAATACCTGCAATCCATCCTTGATGGCGCCCGCGACACCGCCCGGGAAAAAGGCATACGCCTCGACTGGTTTCAGGGCGAGGCGGAGGATATCGAGGATCACGCCGAATACCTCTCTATCCGCTCCGGCGGCGAGGGCATCGATGCACGCGTCGTCGTGCTGGCCATTGGCAACGCGCTGCACAAGGGCGACGCAAGCCCCGTGATCGACCAGCCTTGGAAATTCGATTTCAAGACGCTGACGCCCGCCCAGAAAAAAATCGCGCTGATCGGCAGCGGTTTGACAGCAGCAGACATTATCATCAGCATTCTCGATACCGGCTGGCAGGGCGAGATCACCTGCTATTCCGGCCACGCTGCACTGCCCCGCGCGCATCTCGCGGGCTATGACGCGGCAAAACGCATCGCGCTGCCGCCGGACCAGTATATTTCACAGCGCCTTTCCACGATCATGCAGGCCTTGCGACGTGAAATTAAATCAGGCGGGCGCGAATGGCATTACATCGTCGACAGCCTGCGCCCGCTGACGCAGGATATCTGGCGATCCTTGAACACGACGGATCGCGAGCGGCTGGTAAAGAAATACTTCACCCTGTGGAATGTTCACCGCCACCGTTACGCCCCGCATATCGCCGAGCGCATCGATGCCGCGATCAAAAGCGGGCAGCTGAAGATGGTGAAAGCGCGGGCGACATCTGCCGAACACAAACCGGATGGCATTACGCTATCCTTGCAGACCAAGGCCGGTGCGGAAACTGTGCATGGTTTCGATCTCGCCTTCCGCTGCACGGGTGTTGATTACAAAACCGAAAATACCCCACTCCTCAAGAACATTATCGCGAAGGGGTTGGCGAAGCCTGCGGACAATGATTACGGCATCCGCGCATCCGACAATATGCTGATTTACCGCGACCGCCCCTGCGAAATGTACGCGCTGGGCGCGCCTTTGTTCGGCGCGCTGTTTGAAACAACGGCGGTGCCGGAGCTGCGCGCGCAGGCGAAGCTTATTTCGGATGCATTTTTGGAGGATTCAATCGCCAGCAAATCGCGCGCAATTGGTTGAGGTGAATGATAGCATGGGCCGTCATCAGCCAGTGCCACTGCCGCGCGGTAAAGGGTCCGAACCATGGGTGCAGCAATGCGGCCTTGGCATTCCGGTCACCAACCGACTTGTCGAGTTCAGACATCGCCGTTGCCGAATAAGCGCGAAATTTCGTCAACGCGTCCTGCGCGGTCATCTCGCCCTTGGGCTTTACGCGCGCCATTTCGACTTCGTAATCCGGAACAATCCCTTTCGACAGCGGCACGACAAGCGATGCGATGCCCTGCGTCACAATTAGCATGTGTTCCAGCAGCATGGCGGCAGACCAATAGCGTGAGCTGTCTTCCAGCCCGAATTGCGGCGGCACCAGCACGCGCTTGGTACGCTGCGCCTCGCTCAAGGATTCGTAATCCTTGATAATTCTTCCGGCGACGCGCCCGAAGGTTTCGCTGTCCTTGTCCCAGTTCGACTTACCCGCGACGAGCGGGCGGACGATATATCGCATCAGAAATCTATGGTGCGCCGGCACGCCGGCACCGGGTTTTTGCAGGCTTGCCTGTATTTCAGCGTCGGTGCGGGTATCAGCCATTTTTCTTCTCCGCTTTTTTCTCCGGCACAAGTGACACGGGCGCTGTCGCGGGCGCATCCCAGCCGCCGCCGAGCGCGCGGATCAGCTGCACGGTGCCAGACAAGCGGGCACGCTTGATTTCGACGCCAGCGCGTTCGGCCTCTAACGCCTCGCGGCGGGCGGTGATGCTTTCAAGATAGCCGAGATCACCTTCGTCATAGCGCAGCTTGGCGATCTGGGCCGCGCGTTTCGACGCGTGTTCAGCACGATACTGCGCCGATGCCTGGCGCGACAGCATGCGCAGGCGTGACAGGCTGTCTTCCACATCGCGGAACGATTCCAGCACCTGACCGCGATAGACATGCACGGCTTCTTCATACTGCGCCTTGCTGCGGTCGAGATTGGCAACCGCGCGCCCGCCGCCGAAGATCGGCACGGTCATCAGCGGGCCGATGGCCCAGCTGCGGCTCGACCACTGGAACAGGCTGCCCAGCACGTCAGATTCAAACCCGCCCGATCCGGTCAGGAACAGCGACGGGAAGAACGCGGCCCGGGCGACACCGATACGCTGGTTCGATGCCTCCAGCGCTTTCTGCGCGGCGGTGACGTCGGGGCGGCGTTCCAGCAGGCTGGATGGCAGGCCCGCGGGAATAACGGGTATTTTCGTGACGATATTTTCTTTTTCAAACGCGAAATCCATCGGCGCCTTGCCCAGCGCAAGCGCAAGCGCATGCTCCAGCTCCGCACGGCGCTGTTCTGCCGAATGCAGCTGGCTGCGGGTATTTTCAAGATCAACGACGGAAGAAGCGACGTCCAGCTCGGTGATGTCGCCCGCATCCGATTTTTTCTCGAGGATGCGCGCGTTCTGCTGGCGCAGGGTCAGCCCGCGGTTCAGGATATCGATATCGCGGTCGGTTGCGCGCAGCGCGAAATAAAGGTCGGCCACATCGGCCTGCAGCGACAATTTAACGCTCTGATACGTCGCCGCCGCCGCCTTCGCATCGAGGCGGGAGGCAAGCCAGCCGCCGCGCACGGATCCGAACACATCGAGTTCATAATTGAGACCAAAGCTGGTCAGCGCGTCGTTTTCAATCGCGAGAGGAGCGCCAGGCGCAAGGCCGCGGCCCACCGCATTTGGCTGGCGGCGCGTGAAGCTGCTGGTGTTGTCGATGGTCGGGAACAGGAAGGAGCGCGAAACTTTCGCCGTCGCCCGCGCCTGCTTGACGCGCGCGGCATAGACCTTGACGTTTTCGTTGCCGGCGACCGCCTGTTCGACCAGCGCATTCAGTTTTTCATCGCCGAACACGCGCCACCATTCGCCGCGCGGCAACGCTGCCGAAGGCTCCGCCACTTTCCACGTGCCGGTTTCCTTGGCAGACAGTTCCTTGTCGGTCGGCGCTTCCTTGAAGGCTTCGGTCTTGGTCACCGTGGGCTTCAGGAAATCGGGCGCCATGTTGCAGGCCGACAGCGCGGCCGTGATCGCAAGCAATGATACGAGGTGCTTTATTTTCATTTTCCAGCCTCTGCAGGGCAGGCAATCGTGCCCGAGTGATGATGGCCCGTCAGCGCGCCGCCTGCCAGCGTGCGGAGGATGACATAGAAGATGGGCGTGAAGAAAATACCGAGTAGCGTGACGCCAAGCATGCCGGAGAACACGGTGATACCGATCGCCTGACGCATTTCCGCGCCCGCGCCCGTTGAATAGACCAAGGGCAGCACACCCATGATGAAGGCGAAAGACGTCATCAAAATGGGGCGGAGGCGCAACCTGCTCGCATTCATGGCGGCATCGACGATATTCTGGCCCTGGAATTCAAGCTCGCGCGCGAATTCCACCGTCACGAAGACACCGAACAACCCGCAGAGCAGCACGATCGGCACGATCATGATGACCACGAGCGGCAGGATCAGGCTTTCATACTGCGCCGCCAGCACGAGGAAGACGAGGAAGACGCAAAGCGGGAAAATATAGACCGCCGTGTTGCCCGCCAGAATTTGCTGGTATTTCAGGTCCGTCCATTCGAAATCCATGCCGGCGGGCAGTTTTTCCTTCAGGATATCGATCATCGCTTTTTCCGCGACTTCGGTCGGAACGCCCGGTGCGGGGCCGCCGTTGATATCGGCGGTGCGGAACAGGTTGTAGCGCGTCGCGGCATCGGGGCCATAGCTCTGCTTCACCGTCACCATCGAGCCCAGCGGCACCATTTCTCCGGATGCATTGCGTGTCTTCAGCTGCAGGATGTCATTCGCCTGCGCGCGGAACGGCGCATCCGCCTGCGCGATCACCTGATAGGTGCGGCCAAAACGGTTGAAGTCGTTGATGTAGAGCGAGCCGAGATAAATCTGCATCGTGCTGAAAATATCGGTGACCGACACGCCCAACTGCTTCGCTTTTTCGCGGTCCACATCGACATACAATTGAGGCACGTTGATCTGGAAGGTCGAAAAGACGCTGGCGAGAACGGGGTTCTGCCACGCCGCCATCTGCACATCCATCGCGGCTTTTTGCAGCGCTTCATAGCCAAGGTCGGCGCGGTCCTCGATCTGCAGCTTGAAGCCGCCGATGGTGCCGAGGCCCATCACGGGCGGCGGCGGAACGACGGCCACGAAGGCATCCTCGATCGCCCCCATCTTGCCCATCAGTTTTCCGGCAATCGTCGGCCCGTAAAGGTCTTCGGTCGTGCGTTCTTCGAATGGATCGAGCGTAATGAAGATAATGCCCGCGCTGGAGCTGGCGGAGAAACCGGCAATCGAAAGACCTGGGAAAGCAACCGCGCTTTCCACGCCCGGCTCTGCCAGCGCAATCTCGCCCATACGGCGTATGACGGCGTCGGTACGTTCGAGTGACGCGCCGGACGGCAGCTGCGCGAAAGATACAAGGTATTGCTTGTCCTGCATGGGGATGTAGCCATGCGGGATGAAATAGACGAGGCCCGCCGCGCCCGCTGCCAGTGCAAGGTAAACAGCCAGCACGAGCGGCTTAAGGTGCGTCACGCGATGCAGCGCGCGGCCATAACCTTTCGCCGCGCTCTTGAACACACGGTTGAAGCCGTTGAAGAACCAGCCCAGCGTCTTGTTCAGGAATTTTTCAAACACGTCGCCCTCGGCGTCATGCGCATGCAGCAGCTTGGCCGCAAGCGCAGGGCTGAGCGTCAGCGAGTTGAAGGCGGAAATGACGGTCGAGATGGCGATCGTCAGCGCGAACTGGCGGTAGAACTGGCCGGTCAACCCGCTGATGAAGGCGAGCGGAATGAACACGGCGCAGAGCGTCAGCGCGATTGCGATGATAGGCCCGCTGACCTCGTCCATCGCCTTGTGCGCGGCGTCGAGGGGAGCGAGCCCCTCCTCGATGTTGCGCTCCACGTTTTCGACGACGACGATCGCGTCATCGACGACGATGCCGATGGACAGAACAAGGCCGAATAGAGTCAGGTTGTTAATGGAGAAGCCGAACAGGTGCATGACGGCGAAGGTGCCGATGACGGAAACGGGAACGGCCAGCAGCGGAATAATCGACGCGCGCCAGGTTTGCAGGAAGATAATGACGACAAGGACGACAAGCGCAATCGCCTCCAGCAGCGTATGAATCACGCTGTCGATGGAGGATTGCACAAAGCGGGTTGGGTCATAGACGATGGAATAATCGATGCCTTCGGGAAAGGTTTCTTTCAGTTCCGCCATTACCGCGCGCGCGTCGTTGGACAGCTGGATGGCGTTCGATTCCGGCGCCTGGAAAATAGCGATTGCCGCCGCCTGCTTGTTGTTGAGCAGCGAACGCAGCGCATAGGCGTTGGGCCCCAGCTCGATCCGTGCCACGTCGCCAAGGCGCGTGATGCCGCCGGTTTCGGATGTTTTCAGGATAATGTCACGGAACTGGTCTTCGCTTTGCAGGCGGCCTTGTGCGTTCACCAGCAGCTCGAACGCCGCCGTGCCTTCATGGGGCTGTCCGCCCACGACACCGCCCGCGACTTGCACGTTCTGCTCACGCACGGCATTGGCCACGTCATTTGCGGTCAGGCCGAGTGCGGCGATCTTGGTGGGGTCGAGCCAGATGCGCATGGCGTAATCGCCGCCGCCGAACATCAAGACTTCGCCGGCACCTTTCAGGCGCGCCATGCGGTCGCGTACGTTGAGCGCGCCAAAGTTACGCAAGTATGTCGTGTCGTAGCGTCCATCGGGGGACGTCAGGTGAATGACGAGCGTGATATTATTGGAGCTTTTCACCGTGCTGACGCCGATCTGGCGCACGATATCCGGCAGGCGCGGCAATGCCTGGCTGACGCGGTTCTGCACGAGCTGCTGCGCTTTGTCGGGATCAGTGCCAAGCTTGAACGTGACGGTCAGCGCCATCTGGCCGTCTGCGGTCGATTGGGAATTGAGGTAGAGCATGCCCTCCACCCCGTTGACCTGTTCTTCGAGCGGGGTTGCGACCGTTTCGGCGATCACTTTCGGGTTGGCACCGGGGTAGCTGGCACGCACGACGACCGATGGCGGCGCGACTTCGGGATATTCCGAAATCGGCAGCAGGGGCATGGAGACCAGACCGCCCAGCAGGACCAGCAGGGACAACACGCCCGCGAAAATCGGGCGATCGACGAAAAATTTGGCGAAGTTCATTTTTATTTGCCTTCTTGGGGGGCTTCTTCTTTAGCGGGTTCTTGGGCGGGTTGTTCACCGGCGGGCTGTCCTTCGGACGCGGGCGCGCCTTCGGGCTTCAGTGTTTCCATCGAGACGATAACCGGTTGCACGGGCATGCCGGGACGCACGCGCTGTAGACCGTTGACGACGATTTTCTCGCCGGCGGCAAGGCCGCTATCGATCACACGCAAACCGTTTTCAAGCGTGCCGATCTGCACGGGGCGATAACCGACCATGCCCTTGTCATCGACCGCGTAGACGTATTTGCGGTCTTGGTCTGTGTTGACGGCTGAATCGTTCACCAGCACGGCTTGTGTCTTGTCGGCGGTACCGAGGCGGATGCGCGCAAACAGGCCGGGCGTCAGGATGCCGTCGGTGTTCGGGAATTCGGCGCGTACGCGCATCGTGCCGGAATCGCCGCTCAGCTGGTTGTCGAAGGAGCGGATCTTGCCTTCACGTTTGAATTCCGTCTCGTCGGCGAGCGCCATATAGACAGGCATCTCTTGCGCGCGGCCCGCACGCACCGATTTCATGGCACGCAGATATGTCTGCTCATCAATGTCGAAATCGGCATAGACCGGATCGATCGACTGGATCGTCGTCAATACAACCATGCCCGCACCAACCGTATTGCCCACGGTGATGTCGGGGCGGCCGACGCGGCCCGTGATGGGCGCGCGCACTTCAGCATATTCGACATTCAATTGGGCGAGCGTCACGGCGGCTTCGGCGGCCTTGATCGCGGCTTGCGCTTCCTTGTTACCGTTGATGCGCTCGTCATATTCGCGCTGCGACAGTGCCTTTTGCTTGAATAGCTTTTCGGCGCGCTCCGACGTGCTGCCGGAAAGCGCGGCGCGCGCCTGCGCGGATGCCAGCTCCGCCTCCGCCTGCGCGAGTGCCGCCTTGAAGGGGCGCATATCGATCGTGAACAGCGGGTCGCCCTTCTTGACGGTATCGCCTTCGCGGAAATGCACTTGGTCGATAATGCCGTTCACGCGGGGGCGGACTTCGACGTCCTCCACCGCGCGCAGGCGGCCGGAAAATTCGGCCCAACGCGTAATGTCTTTTTGCATGACGATGGCAACACTGACCGGCATCGGGCCTTGCGGCGCGTCCATCGTGAAGCCGTCACGCGGCCATGCAACGACGATAACTGCGCTGAGCGCAAGTGCGGCTATACCGGAGAGAAGATAGTTTTTCATGATGCCTTTTCCTTTTCCCGACCAGTCGGTAGGGGTATTAAAAACCTGTTGAGACCTGCCAGAAGATCGCGCCGGATGACTTCCGGGTCGTTCGCGACTTTGGCCTGATAAAGAATGCCCATCGAATAGGAAAACATTTCGCAGGCGCGTTTGTGGATTTCCGGGCGCGACACGCCGTCGAAGGCCGGAAGATCGCGCAGGACGCTTTCGAAATAGGCACAGTGACCGTCGAAAATTTCCTTCAGTTTCTCGCGCACGCGTTCATCCTGCGCGCCAAGTTCGGAACCTGCGGAAGCCAGGGGGCAACCGTAGATTTTTCCTTCTTTTTCATATAGTTCTTTTTGCCACTTAAAGCAGCTTTCTGCATACACGGACAGGCGCTTTTCGGCCGCAATGGTTGGGGAAAACGCCGCGTCCAAGGCGCGCCTGCCCTCTGCCCACATATGGTCATAGGCGGCGAGCGCAAGATCGGTCTTGGAGCTGAAGTGATGGTAGAAAGTGCCCTTTTTGATGCCGGCAGCGACAGCGATATCATCGACGCTGACCGCACCAAATGACTGGCGCATCAGGAGCCCGGCGGCGGCCTGAACCAGATGGTCTCGTGTCGGCGATTCTTTGCGTTTGCACCTAAACATGGGAATAAAATACCGACCGATCGGTCGGGTGTCAAGAAAATCGTGTGACTGGTTGATTTTAAAAGGTTTTATTCAACGGCATAGGCATGCGCTGCCTGCCGCCGAAAGCGGTGCCCATAATATATGTAAAGCCAATCCTCTGCGCCGTTTCCGCATCCCGCGGCTCCGAAACGTCCTTGAGATAGGTCTTGAGGCCAAGCCCTCTATAGTGCGCGACAAATTTTTCTGCGCGGCGGTGCCAGCCGTCATCCGCCGCAACGCGCGAAAAGCCACAGGCATGCAATGTCGGGAATTGCATCAGCGGATTGTGAAAGGCCCGCTGCGGGGGTGCCGCCCCCATATCGAAGAAGCACGACCTCAACCCGTTTGAAATCGTGTTGATGCTGTCGGCGACCGCCATGGGTGCCGTTTCGGGCAGCAGGCCAATCACTTCCATCGCAAGGCATGCGGAAATTTCCGGTGCCAGCCGCGCAAGGAAATTCACGTAAAGTCCCGCGATGTCGAAATCGCCGACAGTCTGGACGCGCGCGGGAATGACAACCATGCCCTCCTGTGCGCGAGAGCGCAGGTAGTAAAGCTGGACAGCGGCGGAAAACAGCGCCGCCATGTCCTGCCGCAATATTTCCCCTGTGTTGTATTTTTCTGGCGGCAGCTGCGTCGAGACGATGCTGCAAGAGCCGCCGATACCGCGCGTTTCGACGTCGAAAAACGGCAGGTATGACACGTCCGCCTGCGCCACCAGTTCCATCATCTGCGGCAGCAGGGGGATGGTGCGCCGGTCGTGATACAAATCGTGCATGACACGCGCTGCCCAGAGCCGCACCATTTCATCGCCGGGGTTGAGGCCAAGCCCTTCCCGGTTGAGTTTCTGTATCTCGCTTTCCAGCTGTGCGACGAGGTCTTTCATCAACACGTCTTTGGAAGCTGTTTTTGCCGGCGAGGCCACAAAATCGATCACAGGGTTTTCCGGCTTGCGCCCCACTGCCGTGAGAATTTGCGCGCGGATATCTTGCGCCTTTGCCCGCGCAGCCGCAGGGGGGGAATGGAAAAACGCTATGTCGATGATCGTACCGCCGCGATAGGTGTATATGCCGGATGTTTCCTGAAGCGCAGCATCCGCAGCGACGCGCCATGCCTGCGCAACAAGGCGCGGCACGCGTTCTGTGTTGATGAAAAGGTCCGGAAGAATAATTTTCAGGTCGATTGTCTGGGGCACCACCGCCTTTTCAGCGATGATGTCGTCAAAGGCGTCCTGCGGCACCTCGTGCTGTCCCGTCGACATTTCTTTCCCCCTTCCTTTATCTTAAGGCAGGGAATATGAACGTCAGGTAAAACTATGCAGCCTCAGCCATACAGCCGTATGCCGATCAGGGAATAAATGCGACGAATTCGGGATTGAGGAATTTTTTATCGGCCTTGCCGTAGAGGAAGGGTGAGCCGTCGACCATCGTGACTTCGCCGCCCGCCGCGCGCAAGATCGCCTCGCCCGCCGCTGTGTCCCATTCAGAGGTGGGACCGAGGCGCGGGTAGTAATCCGCCTGCCCCGCCGCCAGAGCGCAGAATTTCAGCGAACTGGAGCGGTTGAACAATGCGGCGACTTTTTTATCCTTCAAGAATTCGTTCAGGCGCTCGGGGTCGCCATGGCGTTTGGAAGCAACGACTGTGATGCCTTCCGCCGGCGGCTTGCGAACGCTGATTTTTTCTTCAGGCCCCTCGCCGACGCTCATGAAGGCTTCGCCCGCCGCGCCGTAATAAAGTTCGCCGGATACGGGCGCGAAGATGATTCCCATGACGGGCTTGAAATCGACCATCAAGCCGATATTGACGGTAAAATCGCCGCCGCCGGTGATGAATTCCTTCGTGCCGTCGAGCGGATCGACGAGGAAGAACATGCCGGATGAAATATCAGGGATCGTGCCACCCGCAACAGACTCTTCGCCCACCATCGGGATCTGCGGCGCGATTTTTTTCAAGGCCTCGATAATCAGGGCTTCGGCCTCCTGATCGGCAAGCGTAACGGGAGAGCCATCTGCCTTGTCGATCACTTCCGCGCCTTCGCGGTAATATTTCAGTTCAATATCGCCGGCAGCGCGGACGACGGGGATCAGTTTCCGCGCGAGTTCGAGGTAGTCCATTTATTTATTTCCTTGCCGCGATGCTGGTGACGTTGCCCTGACCTGCCTGCGTGCGCTGCAGGATGTAATCAACGATCATTTCCACACAGGCATCGATGCCTTGTGCGGAGGTATCGACCACGAGATCGGCATTTTCCGGTTCTTCATAGGGCGACGAAATGCCGGTGAAGTCCTTGATCTCGCCCTTGCGCGCCTTTTTGTATAGGCCTTTTGGGTCGCGCTTCTCGCAGGTGCCGAGATCGGCCTTCACATAGATTTCATGGAACAAATCGCCCGCTGCCTCGCGTGCCTTGCGGCGGTCGGCACGGTAGGGGGAGATGAAGGCGGTGATCGAGATCAGCCCCGCATCGCCCATCAGCGCCGCAACATGACCGATGCGGCGGATGTTTTCGGTGCGCTCTTCGGGGGAGAAACCGAGATCCGCGCAGAGTCCTTTGCGGACGTTGTCGCCGTCCAGCACGTAAGTCTGCATCCCGCGTGTAAATAGTGCGTTTTCAACACGCATGGCGAGCGTCGATTTACCG
>JAQSWE010000123.1 GCA_029266795.1 Alphaproteobacteria bacterium
GGTCTTCGCGCCCGCCGTGTCAACCAGCATCGATTCCATAGACATCAGCAGCGGCGCGTTTTGCTCCGATATCTGAACCATATCCATGCTGCCCGCGCTGCGGCCTTTATATGTGGTTGCGAGGAATTTGCGCGCTTCGTCCTCCGCAATGCCCATCGTGAAATCGCCAAGGCCCATCGAGCGGAAGCGCGGGTCGACGAAGCCGTAAATCAGGTGCTGCGTGCCGTCGACTTCCTTCGATACCTGCTTGTCTTTTGCGGCGCTAAAAGTAATGACGTTGCGGGCGGCGACGACTTCGCCGGTTTTTTCATCTTGCACCACGATCCATTGTTCGCGGAACGGCGCGCCGGAAGCCTGCAGCTTTTTGTCGTGGTTCTTTTCCATCAGGGAAAGCAGCTTGTCCAGCTCCTCGCGCTCCTCCGCAATCGGGAAGATTTTTTCGTAGAGACTGTACATCTGGGTCATCAGCGCGGTTGCGCCGGGTGCTGCGGGGTTGTCGATGATCGAGACTTTGAGGCCATTCTGGAAGTTATGCTTCGCGTGTTCCAGATCGCCTTTGTTGCGGGGGTCGCCGCCCATCTCGACGGCGACTTGGGCCAGATGATCCTTGGAGCGGCCCAGCTGCTCCTTCATTTCCGCCATCGCGTTTTTCGCGTTGGTCAGCAGTTCTTTCGCGTGGTGGCGTGCCTCATCCATATTCGGTTTTTCTGCGCTCATCGTTTGTGCCTTTTTTTAAATAGATTTGCACGCGGGTCTTCCCGGTCCTGCCGTTACTGTGCAGGCCGAGGGCGCGTGTGGGGTTCTTTGCGTGGTTGTTTTGCATAATCTAATGGTATTTAAATACCACTATTATGGCAAGAGATGAATTTTAAGTCTCTGAAATATATGAATTAAGTAATGCTGAAATTGAGCAGAATCGGGCTTATTTCTTCTTGCCCTTGGACCCGCCGCCTTTTTGGGCTGCAGCGAGCGCGAGCATGGTATCGATGTGCTTTTGCGACGTGCTGCCGGGGCGGCTGACCGCGCCGTCGGGCTGGCCGAAAGCAACGCTATCCGCGCCGCCCTTCAATGCGCCCAGCATCGCACCGCCGAATTCGCCTGATGCTTTGCATGTGCGGCGTCACGAGGCCGAACAGCAGGCTCTGGTCCTTTTCCATCCATTGCAGCAGAAGGCGCTGCGCCTTTAGGTGGTTGCCATTCGATTTTTCCAGCGCATCTTTCACGCGCGACATCGCATATTCACGGCTCATAAGGAACCTCCCCTGTTCTGCGTCCAGCATGGCATATCCCCTTGTAAAACTCAAACGAGGGCAGCCAGTTCCTTCATGATCTTATGGACACCCTTGACGCGAACCGGCAGGTCGTCCCACGGGCGCATGAACACCAGTTTCTGGTCTTCGGGGCGGATTTTGGCCGTGCCGGTCTGTTTCTGGATATATTGCACCAGTTTCGGCAGGTTGATCTTGGCCGTGCGGTGGAACGCCAGCACAGCACCCTTCGGTCCTGAATCTACCCGCTCGACGCCCGCCGTGCGGCACAGCTGCTTGATCTCCACGAGGTCGAGCAGGTTTTCGACATCCTTCGGCAGCGGCCCGAAACGGTCGATGAGTTCGGCCGCGAAACCTTCGATTTCGGCACGGTCGGCCAGCGCGGCGATGCGTCGGTAGATAGAAAGGCGCAGATTGAGGTCGGGAATATACGCTTCCGGAATGACGACCGCCATGCCGAGGTTGATGGTCGGAGCCCAATGGTCGGTCGACTGGATTTCGGTGAGGCCTTCGCGCGCAGCGGCGACGGCTTCCTCCAGCATCTGCTGGTAAAGCTCGACACCGATTTCGCGGATATGGCCGGACTGCTCCTCGCCCAGCAAATTGCCTGCGCCGCGAATATCGAGGTCGTGGGAGGCCAGCTGGAACCCCGCGCCCAGCTGGTCGAGCTGCTCGATGGCATGCAGGCGCTGCTCTGCCGTCTTGGTCAGTTTTTTGTCCTGCGCGAAAGTCAGGTAGGCATATGCGCGCTGTTTTGCACGGCCGATACGACCGCGCAACTGATACAGCTGTGCAAGACCGAACATTTCGGCGCGATGGATGATCATCGTGTTGGCATTCGGGATATCCAGGCCGGATTCAACGATGGTGGTGGAGAGCAGGATGTCATATGCGCCTTCGTAGAAGGCGGTCATTTTGTCTTCCAGCTCCTCTGGCGTCATCTGCCCATGCGCGACGACGACTTTCAATTCCGGCACCAGCGTTTTCAACCGGTCTTCAATATCTTCAAGGTCGGAAATGCGCGGGCAGACATAAAAACTTTGCCCGCCACGATAATGTTCGCGCATCAGCGCATCGCGAAGGACGACAGGGTCATAGGGCAGCACAAAGGTCTTCACCGCAAGGCGGTCAATGGGAGCTGTCGTGATCAGGCTCAACTCCCGCACGCCCGATAGCGCCATTTGTAGCGTGCGCGGGATGGGCGTGGCGGTCAGGGTCAGGACGTGCAGGTTATCCTTCAATCCCTTGATCTTTTCCTTCTGCTTCACGCCGAACTTCTGCTCTTCGTCAACCACCAGCAGCGCAAGGTTGGAGAACTTGATTTTTTCGGACAGCAGCGCATGGGTGCCGACGAGGATATTGATATCCCCCTTCTCGACGCCGACGCGCACCTGTTCAGCCTCGCGCCCTGTCACGAAGCGCGAGAGCAGGCCGACGCGAATGGGGAAGCCGTGGAAACGGCGCGAAAAGCCTTGGTAATGCTGCCGCGCCAGCAGCGTGGTCGGGGCAATGACTGCGACCTGATAACCGGCCAGTGCCGTGACAGCGGCAGCGCGCATCGCTACTTCCGTCTTGCCGAAGCCCACATCGCCGCAGACGAGACGATCCATCGCCATGTCTTTGTCGAGGTCTTCCAGCACATCCAGAATAGCGCGCTGCTGGTCTTCGGTTTCCGGATAGGGGAAACCTGCGGAGAATTTTTCGTAGGAACCGTCATGCACATGGATCGGCTCCGTCTTGCGCAGGATGCGCAGCGCCGCCACCTTCAGCAATTCATTGGCGAGCGCCAGCAGGTCGCGCTTGACGCGCGCTTTCCGCGCCTGCCATGCCGAGCCGCCAAGACGGTCGAGCACAGCCCCCGCTTCGGCGGAGCCATAGCGCGACAGCACATCAAGGTTTTCGACCGGCACGAACAGCTTGTCGCCACCCGCATAGATCAGTTTCAGGCAGTCATGCGGAATGCCGTCGACGATGACGGTTTCAAGGCTGTCATATTTGCCGATGCCGTGATCTTCGTGGACGACGTAGTCGCCGTCATGAAGCTGGCTGATTTCAAAAAGGAACGCGTCGCTCTTTTTCTTCTTCTTCGTCGTGCGGCTGAGGCGGTCGCCCAGCATGTCCTGTTCGGTTAAAACGAGCAGGCTTTCGGTTTCAAAACCACGCTCGAGCCCTAGTACCGTGATGCCGACCGTTTTGGCATCGACCTTGTCGGGGCTGTCGACGGGCTCGATCTTCAACCCTTGCTCGCCAAAAATCGCCTGCAGCCGGTCGGCGGAGCCGTTGCTATACGCCGCCAGCAAGACCTTCTTGCCGCTGCCGGAAATTTTCTCGATATGCTCGCGGATGACGCCGTAAATATCTGCATTCGGCAGCGCGCGGATATCGCCGAAGTCACGGCTCTTACGCGCGCCGCCGTCTTTCTGCCCCGGCGCGGGGTTGAAGGGCGACAGGTCGTAAACGTCATGCTCGCGCAAACGCACTTCCCATTCCGCATGGGGCAGATACAGGCTTTCCATCGGCACGGGGCGATAGGACGCCGACTGGTTATCGTTCTTCTTCCGATTGGCAGCGTCGGATTCCTGCATGATTCGGCGGGCCTGATACAGGTCTTCAACCGCCTTCATGCGCTCGATATGCGCGTGCTCGACCTGATAATCCAGCGTCACGGTCGCATCCGGCACGTAATCGAACAGCGTATCCAGCTTGCCGTAGTAGAGCGGCAGCCAGTGTTCCATGCCCGCATATTTGCGGCCTTCGCTGATCGCTTCGTAGAGCGGGTCGTCATCGCGCACCGTGCCGAACATCTCGCGGTAGGCCGAGCGGAAACGCGCGATGTTTTCTTCCGTCAGCAGCGCTTCGGAAACGGGATAGAGCGTCAGCTCGTCGCGCTCTTCCGTCGTGCGCTGGCTGAGCGCGTCGAAGGCACGGATATTTTCGATCTCGTCGCCGAACGTATCGATGCGCAACGGGTCGTGCGAGCCGGAGGGGAAGATGTCGATCAGGCTGCCGCGGATCGCATATTCGCCGGCCTCGCGCACCGTTTCGGTGCGGTGATAGCCGTTGGCGTTCATAAACGCCTGCATCTGCGCCATGTCGAGGTTTTCATTCTTGCGCGCGCTGAAGACGGCATTCTTCAAAATATCGCGCGGCGGCACGCGCTGGCCAACGGCGGAAACGGTCGTCAGGATAATCAGCGGCACACCCTGCTTGCGATGCAGCAAGCGCGAAAGGGCGCGCAGGCGTTCCCCCACAACCTCGGTCGTCGGCGAGATACGGTCATAGGGCAGGCAGTCCCAAGCGGGAAAGCGCAGAACTTCGACATCCGCGCCGAAGAACCGCAAGCCCTCGGAAATTTCCTCGAATCGCATGTCATCGGAGCAGACATGGAGGACCGGCGCCCGGCTCTCGCGCGCGAGCCTGGCCAGCAAAACGGAATCGTACCCCTCCGGTACGCCAAAAAGGGGGTACCGTTGCGGTTTTTCCTTCAGCTTGGGACTGCTGGTGGTCATATCAATCCCTGTCGAGTTTTAATCCCGCCATCGCGGCGGAGGCACTTCGTATCATTTATCCGCGTAAAACGCCAATAAAAGCCGCACAACCGCACTATCCTCGGCGGGCGGCAGGGGCTCTTGCCCCGTTATCCAGTTATATATGTCGGGGTCGCTGTTATTCAAAAAACGGTCATAGGAGGCCAGTTCATCCGCGCCGAAACCGGCCATATGCGCATCGGCAAAGCGGCCGAGCAGCAAATCGACCTCCCGCGTGCCGCGATGCCAGCTACGGAAGCCCAACTGCTTGCGCTTTATGGATATATTGTCCTCGGGGGCAACTTCGTGCATATTCAACCTGTTCAATTTCAAGGATCACAATGATGGCGGACAAAAATTTCTTCAAGGATAATTTCGTATTGATTATCGGGCTCGCCCTGCCCGTGCTGCTGATGGTCGGTTTCATGGTCGTCGCCAGCTTGCCGCAGAAAATGGGGGATCCGCCGAAATACGACCTGATTTTCTCGACCTCTGATTACAATTACAGTCCCGAGAAAGGTCGCCCCGTGAACGTCTCACTGGTGGTGAAGGACGGCGTATTGAAGGCGCAATACACGAAGGTTCCGGACACCAAAAACCCCAACTATAATTGGATCAAACTGTACCAGTTCGATGCCAAGACACAAACGGTGCGCCTGCTGGAATTTGGCGATCCCTACGAAATGGACAAGATCGACCCGTCGCGCGAAGACACGGTCGAGGCGACCAAGGGCCTGAAGCTTGATACCACGCTGAAATCTCCCGACGGTTTTGAACTTACCGCTGAGAATTACCGCCGTTACGGCCTTGTGAATGAAATCTTCGGCAGCTGGCGCAACGATTACAACATGAAGCTGCGCAGCGGCATGACCGCCGTGCCGCTGAAAACCGGCAATCCTAACGAGGTATTCTACAACGGCCAGACCAATTTCATCGGCTGGGTCACAGGAACAAATTAACATGACCGCAAAACAGGACGCCCTCGTCGAAGTCGTCGATATCATCAAGCGCCATGGTTTGACGCTTGAGGAAGTTTACGCAGCTCTGCAGAACACCGTCGAATTCAAGGCGCAGAAATCCAGCAGCCTGCTGATGCGTATTTTCGGCTATCTGGGTGGATTGTTCGTCATCTCAGGCGTCGCCACCTTTATTGGCATGCAATGGAACGACCTCGGCCCCGCCGGGCAGATCATGTGCACGCTCGGCATCGGTTTCTGCATGTTCATTGCGGCGATCACCTGCACCACAGACGAGAAACTTGAAATGGCGGCGACACCGCTTTTCCTGCTCGCGGCGGTCTTGCAGCCGATGGGCATCGCGGTCGTAATGGATATCTTTTCACGTGGCGGGGAGCCTGCACATGGTGTGCTGTTCCTGACAGGCGTGATGATGATACAGCAGGGCGCGGCATTCATCGCGAAAGACCGCACGGTCTTGGCCTTCACGACGCTTGTGTTTTCTGGACTATTCCTGTTCACCGCGCTCGATCTGCTGGAAATTCCGGCTGACCTGATCGGCCTCGTGATGGGTACGTCGCTGACCTGCATCGGCTGGAGCCTCGATAAATCTAAGCACAAGCCGCTGGCATGGATCTGTTACCTCGCCGGTACTTGTATGGTGCTGTGCGTGGCGGCGGATATCCTGCGCGGCACGCCATTTGAAATCCTGTTCCTCGGCCTGTCCTGCGCCATTATTTTCCTGTCGACGGTCGCACGCAGCCGCACGTTGCTGGTGGTGGGTACGATCGCGCTGCTCAGCTATGTCGGGTATTTCATGGACAAATACTTCGGCGGGCTGCTGGCGGGGCCGATTGGCCTGATACTCGTCGGCGTATTGCTGATCGGCGCGGGCGTTGCCGCCGTGAAGGTCAACAACAAGTATATCAAGCAAAAAGGATAGGTCGTGACGGGGCGGCCCTTTATCCTCGACCCGCTTTTTCAGGCCGTGAAGACCGTGCCGGGCGTCGGCCCGCGCATGAGCAAGCTGCTGGAAAAGGTCGCGGGGCCGCGCGTTTCCGACCTCTACTGGCACCTGCCCGCCGGCGTCATCGACCGCCGCTTTTCGCCCAAATTGCGCGACCTGATCGGCGTGGCGGAAGCGGTTGCGACCGTCACCATCCGCATCGAAGGGCATTTCCCGCCCAAGCGCCCCGGCCTGCCTTACCGCATCAAGGGCACGGACGGCACGGGCTGGATCGACCTGACATTCTTCCACGCGCTCGGCGATTATCTGGAGGTACAGTTTCCGGTCGGCGAAGACCGGACCGTGAGCGGGCGCATCGAGCATTACAACGGCTTGCTGCAAATGCCGCATCCCGATTACGTCATGACGCCCGAAACCGCGCACCTGATCCCCGCCATCGAGCCTGTCTATCCGCTGACCGCTGGCCTTACCCAAAAAGTATCCGCAAAAATCATGAAGGCGGCGCTCGCGAAAATTCCGGTGTTGGACGAATGGCTTGATCCTGCTTACCAGCAGCGCGAACAGATGCCACGCTGGCACGAAGCCATCCAGCAGGCGCACAACCCCGCCGATGCCGAGGGCATATCGCCCGAACACCCTGTCCGCCGACGCCTTGCCTATGACGAGCTGCTGGCCAACCAATTGACGATGGCGCTGATGCGCGTCAACCAGCGCCAGCAAAAGGGCCGCGCGCTCGCGGGCGACGAGGCGCTGTTCCAGAAGGCGCTGGCGGCCTTCCCGTTCGAGCTGACCGGTTCGCAAAAATCCGCCGTCGCGCAAATTCGAGAAGACATGCAAAAACCATTACGTATGCACCGTCTGCTACAAGGCGATGTGGGGAGCGGCAAGACAGCGGTTGCGTATCTGTCGATGATCCATGCCATCGGCAGCGGCTGCCAGGCTGCGATCATGGCGCCGACCGAAATCCTAGCAAGACAGCACGAAAAAACCGTCGGCGCGCTGGCGGCCAAGATTGGTCTGAAGGTGGTGACTCTGACGGGGCGCGACAAGGGCAAGGCACGCAACGCAATACTGGAATCCATCGCCGATGGCTCCGCCCATATCGTCATCGGCACCCATGCGCTGTTTCAGGAAGACGTTATTTTCAAGGATCTCGCGCTTGTCATCATCGACGAACAGCACCGCTTCGGCGTGCATCAACGTCTCCTGCTGAACGAAAAAGGCCAGACCGCCGATATGCTGGTCATGACGGCGACGCCTATCCCGCGCACGCTCACCCTCACCGTCTATGGCGATATGGAGGTGAGCGTGCTGAACGAAAAACCGGCAGGTCGCCAGCCGATTGATACAAGGCTGGTATCTGACGAGCGGCTGGAGGAAGTGCTGCAGGGATTGCAGCGCAAGGTCGAAACCGGCGACCGCATCTACTGGGTCTGCCCGTTGGTCGAGGAATCGGAAAAACTCGACCTTGCCGCTGCCGAAGAACGCTTCACGATGATGAGCATGCGCTTCAAGCGCGTGGGGCTGCTGCATGGTCGTATGAAGCCCGCCGAAAAAGACGCCGTGATGGAAAAATTCACGAAAGGCGAGTTGGACATCCTCGTCTCCACCACCGTCATCGAAGTCGGCGTCGACGTGCCGGAAGCGACGGTGATGGTGATCGAACATGCCGAGCGCTTCGGCCTTGCACAGTTGCACCA
>JAQSWE010000124.1 GCA_029266795.1 Alphaproteobacteria bacterium
CCCGGACGCAGGGAATTTTTGATTTCCTGGGCCTGTTCCTCAACCGTCTGGTTGCGCAGCAATTCCAGCGACTGGTCGATCTGTGAATAGACGACGCCATAAGTGATCATGATTGCAATCAGCGTGATGCCGAAAATGCGCAGGACAAGCCGTGTCAGCAGCGAATTGCTTTTAATCAGCAGGGGCATCGTTCACGGGGTCCATGATCATGTAGCCTATGCCGCGCAGGGTATGGATATCAAACCCTGCATCATAGCTTTCCAGTTTCTTGCGCAGTCGATGTACCAATACCTCGACCGAATTGACCGAGCCCTTGTCGTCATAGCTGTAAAGGCGCATTTCAATCGATTTTTTTGACACGATCTTTCCGAGGGAGCGGAGCATTTGCTCAAGCAAATCCGTTTCTCGTTTGGAGAGCTCGAGGATCTTGTCTCGCGCCATCGCCTGCCGGTTTGTCGTGTTGAACGACAGATTGCCCACCGTGATGATCTCACTGACCGCCTGTACCGGGCGGCGGAGCAGGGCATTGAGACGCGCAATCAACTCGTCCGTCTCGAACGGCTTGACCATGTAATCATCGGCGCCCTTGTTTAATCCCTCGATCTTGTCAGACAACTGGTCGCGTGCCGTCAGCATCAGGACAGGCACGGCGTTCTTCTTGTCCCGCAGCGCCTTCAGCACATCCATGCCGTCAATATCCGGCAGGCCGAGGTCGAGGATGATGGCATCATATTGCTGGTCGGCGGTCACGGTCAGTGCGTCCTCGCCCCGTGCGACATGGTCGATCGCAAAACCTGCCGCTGTCAGGTTCTCCGAGATTGCTTCTGCCAGACGTTCGTTATCTTCGACCAATAGAATGCGCATTGTGTTCCAGACAAAATGTTGGCGGTAAGAATAGAGGCTATGTCATGAAGCTTACATCTGCCTTACCAATTATAATGATATACCGTCTTTTATACGGAAAGGCGAGTGAGATTTACCTAGCGTATTATGAGGGATTTTTCTGCCTTTCTGGTTAAAAAGCTGCCATCTGGCAAGGTTCGGGTCACGGTAGCTGTGCCTTGATATTCCCCGGGCATCAATCGCATCTGGTTCTTCTTGCCTGCATACTGGAAATAACGGATTTTTTGTTTTGCTGCAGTTTCGTTGGACTCAACAAAAACTTTCCCGTCCGGTGAAATTACCGTCATGTTGATTTTATCTCCAGCCTCCAAGCCATAAAGAGCCATCCAGAAAACCAAAGCGGCTGAATTCGGCTGTATGCGGGATGTCTGTTCTGCGTTCAAATTTAAGGCGCTTGCATTGGGGACCTCGCCTGCAAATCCCGCTGCATAGATTTTTATACCCTCATAGGGAATATCATGTTCCCACAGTTCCTCGCCCGTGGCACCGCAACCGCTCAAGCCCTTGCCGGTAAACGGGTCGATAACGGCATTGTTGTGACGCAGCGAAAAATGAAGGTGTGGGAATTCGGCAAGGCCAGATTGCCCGACTTGTCCCAGCTTTGTGCCTTTTGCTACCGTCTGGCCCATCGCAACCGCGATGCTGCCTTTTTTCATGTGGCAATATTCAGTGACCCATTTACCTGCATGAAGGATGGAGACAAGGTTGCCGCATTCTTTCTTCGACTGTTTGGCGGCGGCGAGATCGGCGGCCGTGCCATGATGATCGTCAATATCGTTTCGCACACGGACAACTTTGCCATTGAGCGCAGCAAGGACGTCCAGGCCGCTTTGCATTGTTGCGAAATCACGCACAGCGATATCTGTGCCATCATGTCCGTCATAGGTCAGATGACCGCAATGGAAATCCTGCGCGGCTGGCGATGTATCTTGATCGACATGGTGGACCACCCAGCAATTCTTGCCTTCAGCACAGGCGACGGGCCAGCCAAGGCTAGGCTCTTGGGCCAAAGCTGACGATGAGACGAGTAAAAAGGCAATCAAGGCGGGAATTATTCTCATTTAAACTAACATTCTGTAATTCCGCACTGCGGAAACATGCGGTGTATTGTCAAAGCCTTACCGCTCTCTATACTCGGATCATTCAAAAGGAAACAGGCGTGAATATCAAACGCTTCTTTAAAAAGCTTGGTGCGACATTCGCGCTGGCGGTTGGGGTGTACAAAGGCGCGGATGCCTGCGCGCCCGCGCCCGCGCTGACGCCCGTTTTCAATGACAACGCCGTCCTCACCGACAGCGCGATCCCCAACCAATATCGCCTGAACCAATTGCAGGAGCCGACCGCGGAGGAGGCGAAAACGCTTTGGCGTGTGCGCGTCGGCGCATGGGAAATCGGGGCAGGGGGCCATCACACATTCCTTGAATTCTCGCCTTATTCCGACGATCCTGCGCGCGTGAAAAATCGCGATATCTACCAGATCCATGGCATCGCCTGCGATGAAGTGCGCCGTACCTGGGCGGAAATGAACCCCGCTAAGAAAGTATCCTACGACCAATACCTGCATGGCGATTATGTGCTGAAGGCGATGGGCGTCAATCAAGACCATGAGCGTAAATTCTTCGCCGACCCCGCGACCGCCTATGTCGACATCTATTACGGTACAAAAGAAGAGGTGCTGAAAATGTATCTCGACGGCATGAACATGGTCGATAAAATCAGCCGTGATAACAAACCTTATTTGCTGTTCGACCATAACAGCAACTCGACGGAACGCTCCGTGCGCGAGGGGCTTGGCTTGCCGGATGCAGAATTGTTCGTCCCTTACCTGCCCATGAAACTCGGCGGACGTATCTGGGCACCGGGCTTGGAAAAATCACTGATCCCCGCAGGATGGGACCGCGCCGATATCCGTGAAAAATCAGACTATAATAATTTCAGCGTATCACAGCTGGAACAGCGGGCCCGCGACTTGTCGGGCGAAGATAAAATGTTCGCAACCTTCCGTCCGCTGCCGCCGCCGCAATCGCCGAAGCCGTGATTTAAGCGGCGCTTGCGACATCACCTTTCCACGCACTGGCCTTATTCAGCTTGGATAATGCTTCTGCGGTCAGGTCTAGACGGGCCGCCTTCATCAGGTCCTCCAGTTGCACTACGCTCGTCGCGCTGGCAATGGGAGCCGTAACCAGCGGCTGGGCAATCAGCCAGGCAATCGCCACTTGGGTCTGATTTGCGCTCAATTCCACCGCAACGTCATCCAGCGCCTTCAAAATGCGCCAGCCTCGATCATTAAAATAGTTTTTCTGCACCGACCCGCCGCGCGGGCTTTTGCCAAGATCTGCTTCTGAGCGGTATTTGCCGGAGAGGAAACCGCGCGCCAGCGAATAATAGCTGATGACACCGATGCCATGTTTTTCGCAAACGCCGGCAAGCTCCGCCTCGAATTTTTCGCGGTCATACAGGTTATATTCCGGCTGCAGGCTGGTATAGACGGGCAGGCCGTTCTTTTTGGCAACAGCAACGGCTGAATCCAAACGCGCCGCAGTAAAGTTTGATGCGCCAATCGCGCGCACTTTACCGGATTTGACAAGCGTGTCGTATGCCGCCAGCGTTTCTTCCTGCGGTACGGCCTCGTCATCCGCATGGGATTGGTACAGGTCGATGTAATCGGTCTTGAGGCGTTTCAGCGATCCTTCGACGGATTTCAGGATATGCGCCTTCGACAATCCCTTGCCATCCGGTCCCATATCCATGCCGCATTTGGTCGCCAGCACAACATTCTTGCGCTTGCCGCTGCGGGCGAACCAGTTGCCGATAATGGTTTCGGACTCACCGCCTTTGTTGCCCTCGATCCAGCGGGTATAGACATCCGCCGTATCGACGAAATCAAAACCCGCGCCCGTAAATGCGTCGAGAATGTCGAAGGAGGTCTTTTCATTCGCCGTCCAGCCAAACACATTGCCGCCAAAGCAGAGCGGGGCGACGGAAAGGCCGGAATGTCCGAGGGTTCTTTTTTTCATGAGTCTTCTCCTTCTGGCCATAGGATATAGGGGTTACTCCTTATCAAACAAGTCCTTAAGTGATTGTTATATTTATCATTTAAAAATCACTTTGACAGAGGAGGCTTTCTAAAGCTAAATGAGAATGATTTTCAATCTCGGTTTTCGGGAAGAGACAAATTTTTCAGCTTCGTCGTGTAAGTGAAGATCCCCCTGCCACGGTTTTCGACCATCATTTTTTGATGCGAAACCGTGGCGGGAGAGGGATCCCGCCACCGACAAATAACTGGAAAATTACCCCGTTTTCTGACAAACTACGCAGACTTCAAAAGGGTGGGATTTAGGGATGTGGACTGAGCTTAAAACGCAAGCGGTCGATGCTATTCGCCAGAGCTATGCTTTGTTGTCGCAGGAGCAGAACCTGTCGCCGGATAACGAAGCGGTCACCAAATCCCTCACGCATCTGGTGCGCACGTTGACGAAATGCCAGGCGCCTGAACTGATCAAATACCTGATGGATACGCCCGACCTCGCCATGGAGCGTGAAAAGCTGCCCGTGCTGTGCGGCATCGCGGAATGCGAAATGGAAAAATACTGGGCGCGAAAACTGCTGTCGCGCGCGGCCTGCGACCTCGCCGAATTCTGGTACTTCCCTGAATACACCGCGCTCTGCCGCGCCGAGATCGAGCTGTTCAAGCAGCAGGGGTCTTTCAGCCGCATCAGCTTTTTGGGGGCAGGGGCCTTGCCCATGACCGCATTCATGCTGGCGCGCGAATGTCCCGATACACCCATCGTCTGTGTTGATTACGATGCCGAGGCTTGCGAGCTGGCAAAACAACTCAGCCGCAAGATCGGCCTGAAAGACAGCGTGAACGTGCAGTGGATGGACGCCCTGCAATACACGCCCGTCGAAAACGAACTGGTGATCTGCGCAAGCCTGCTGTACGGCCGCGAAGAAATTTACCGCCGCCTTGATAATCACGATTGCGCGCTGATCGTGCGCGATTCCGAAGGTCCTTATCAATACCTTTACAAGGCAGCCGAACTGCCCAACCGTTCCAGCTTCCGCGAAATCGCGAAAACGCAGATCGACGCGATGCGCATTAATACCAGCCGCTATTTCGTGCGCGCCGCCAAGGAAGTTTCCCATGTCAGCGCCGCGTGACGTATCGCCCGAAGATTCAACCGTAAAGCTGGCGCAGGCGCTCGTGCGTGTCGCCAGCGTGACGCCGCTGGATGCCAAAGACCTGCCGACCGCGCAGGACAGCCTCGATCTTGCCGCAGCCGCAGCTATCAAAACCGGCGCGAAAGTGACGCAGCTCGATTTCAGCGGCGGCCATGCGAAATGGGATTACGCCGTTAATAACATCTTCCTTGAATGGTCGTTCGGTACCGCAGAAAAACACATCTGCTATATCGGCCACCTCGACGTCGTGCCGCCGGGCGACCAGAAAAAATGGACCGAAGATCCATATAGCGGAAAAATTGAAGACGGTTATTTGTATGGTCGCGGCGTCACGGACATGAAAGGCAGCGTTGCCGCTTTCATCAGCGCCGTTGAAGAACAGCTTGGCGACCTCAAAAACCAGAACGTCAAGATCAGCATGATCCTGACGACCGACGAAGAATGGGCAGCCGTCAACGGTTCCAAAAAAGTCCTTGAATGGATGCAAGCGCGCGGCGAAAAGGTCGATGCGTTCATCGTGGGCGAACCGTCGTCGCAGGATGACCTTGGCAGCCATATCAAGATCGGGCGTCGTGGCAGCCTTGTCGGTACGCTGACGGCTTCGGGCGTACAGGGCCATGCGGCGTATCAGGAATTGTTTGAAAACCCCAACCGTGCACTGGCGCTGGCATCCGCAATCCTGAACAGTCATAAATTCAGCGACGGCAACGCAAATTTCCCCAATACGAATTTTGAAACCGTGGCGCTGAAATCCGGCGACTTCAACGCCAGCGCGATTATTCCCGGCGAAGCGCAGATGCTGTGGAACATCCGTTTTACGCCGCACGAAACGCCTGATAGCCTTGAAAAATTCGTCAAGGATGCGCTCGCCAATCCGCCGGAATGGGCAAAGCAGCATCCCGATTTCCATTTGCTCAAAAACATCACCGTCAAGGCGAACAAGGATACGGCATCCGTGCCGTATTACAGTGAGCCCGGCGACCTCGCGTCATCCGCCCAAAATGCTGTGAAAACCGTTCTGGGCCGCGATGCGAAACTGGACGGCAGCGGCGGCACGACCGATGGCCGCTTTGCCGCGCAGATTTATCCCGATGCCGAAATCATCGAACTCGGCCTGCCGGAGCGCGGCGGGATCGGCGATAGCGGGAAGGGGGCTGATTACCTTTCCAAGGGCGGCATGCATCAGGTGGATGAACGCGCCTCCGTCCGCGACCTTGCCAACCTGCGCAAGATTTTCGGTGAAACCGTCAAAAACTACGGTAAGGGAAAGCCGCCCATTGCGGCTGACAATAAAAATGCAAAACCAAACGCTTCGTCCCATAAGCCCGGTTGATGCTGACCAGCTGCGCGGGCTTTACAAAACATCGCTCGAAATAAACGCGCGCGGTTTCATAACAAACCCAACATTCCATGGCGATATCTATGATCGCGCCGCGCAATACCAGCGTAATAACGGCACAATGCTCGGGTTGTTTCAGGATAATACGTTGCTGGGTTTCGGCGGGTTGAAGCAAAAAGAAAACGGCCGTGTCGAGCTATGCAACCTGCATCTTCATCCGCATCAGCACGGCAAAGGCCTCGGGAAACAAATCGCGCTCGCCTTGATCGATGAAGCCCGTGAACTGGATTACCAGACGGTTGAACTGCACGTGACCATGACGCAAGAGTCTGCGATCGGTTTATACAAACGCCTTGGCTTCATCGAAACCGGCCGCAAGGTATATGATGTTGACGGCCAAAGCTTTGACACAGTGTTTATGGAACTGCCGCTTTAACGCAGGTTACATTTGTCTGACAGCGATCAGCGCGCAGCTTTCGGTGGCTTGGCTTTAGCAGCTGCCGCCGGTTTAGCCTCAAAGCTCGCGATAACCGTTTGCTTGACGTCCTGGCGGTAACGCTCGCGCATGCTGCGTGAAATGTAACCGGTGCTGGCTGACATGGCGACTTCGTCAAAAGCATCCACCAGCATGCCTTTGAAGCCTTTGGGTGCCGCTTCGGATTCCCATTCGATATTGCCGTCGGCGAGCAACTTTTTGGCGTTCGCTGTCAGGGATTCCCATGTAGTGATCTTTTGCTGATCAGCGGGCAGCAGCGTCGCGCCAGCTTCCTGCGCTTTTTTCAGCGCGTCGATCTGGGCAGCAATGGCGTCGAACTTGTCATCGATCTTCGTCATGGGAACACACCTTTATAACGTTTTTGATTTTTCTGATTGTATGGATACAGTAAGGGAAAGGTTAAATTATGTCAAAAGGTATTAGTATCAGAGTCACAAGATTGAATGCCTAACAAATACAATACCAATAGAAATCTATTATTTACCATAATATACATTATCAAACTAAAGAATGAGGATAAATCGGCTTCCGCGCGAAGAAATCAGGCCTCCTCTTTTAGCATTTCCAGTCACGACCCGTCTATTCCGGCCTTTAGAATTCCGGCATTTAGCTTTAAGGTATCGGTCTTTAGGGATTACCCATGTCCATCGATTATAAAATCATTCCGATCACCGCTGACAATTATGACCCTCTGCGTTTCACCGCGCTGCTGAAACAGAGTCAGGCTGAGGGTTATAACCTTGTGCTGCGTTTCTGCGAAAACTGGGAAGCTGGCGACAACCGCTTCGACCTGCCCGGCGAGGTTTTTTTCGGTGTCGAGAACGACGGCCGGCTGATTGGCATGGGCGGACGCTCTGTCGACCCGTATCTCAACGACAATGCTACCTTGCGTGTGCGTCATGTCTATATCATGCCTGAGTGGCGCGAGATGGGCATTGGCGCTGCGCTGATGAAACGCATCATGGAAATCCCGCCCGGACAATTCCGCCGCATGACGCTGCGGACGCTCCATATAGGCGCGCGCAAGTTCTATGAAAAAATCGGGTTCCAGTATGTGGGCGAAGGCGAAGTCACCCATGAATTTGATTTGTGAGAGTTGAATGTCTGTAAAAAAAACATCGGTAAAGAAGTCAGCAAAGGCAAAGCCGTTAGTCACAACTGCCGAGCGCCCAATCGACAGGCTGCTCGATATCATGCAGTACCTGCGCAGTCACAAAGATGGCTGCGCGTGGACACAGGAACAAACGCATCGTTCGCTGTCGCCATACTTGATCGAAGAAGCGTATGAGACCGCCGATATCATCGACCAAGGCCATGTTGATGATCACCTGCGCGATGAACTCGGCGACGTGCTGTTGCAGATAGTGTTTCATGCGTCCATTGCGGAAGGCCGAAAGTCTTTCAATTTTGACGATGTGGCACAAGCAATTGTGGACAAGCTTGAACGCCGTTACCCGACCATCCTGGGGGACGAACCGAATACGCTGAAAACGCCCGAAGAAATCGACCGTCGCTGGGAAGAAATCAAGGCGGAAGAGCGCAAGAAAAAAGGTGTCAAAAAAGACGCCAGCATCCTCGATGAAATTTCAACCGCCCTGCCCTCGCTCTTACGCTCCAACAAACTAAAGGGTCGCGCGGCTAAAGCCGGATGGGAATGGCCCGACACATCCATGCTGCTTGATAAAATCGCCGAAGAAGTCGGCGAATTGCAGGATGAAATCAACGCGAAGAAAATCGACAAGCAAAAAGTGTCGAATGAACTCGGCGACCTGATGTTCATGATCGTCGATTTCGCGCGCTGGCACGGCATTGACGCGGAAGATGCGTTGCGCGAAACCAACAACCGGTTCGAGCGCCGTTTCCGCCACATGGAACAGGGCCTGAAAAAGCGCAAAACCACCATCAAGGACGCGCCCCGCACCATGCGCCGCGCGTTGTGGGATGAAGCTAAGGCATTGGAAAAGAAGAAAAAATAAGGTTATCAACAAACCCTATTGCCTTGTGCGCTGCAATATCCTACAAATCTTTTCCGCTGCCGTTTTAACGGCAATCCAATTAAAATTTGATGATGAATTTTGAAGGTGTGTGATGCCTGGCTACAATAACGATTCCGAAATGCAAGTCCTGGACGCAATCGTGCGCCCGCTGGTCGACAATGGCTTTGAATGGCGCGGCGGCGACACGTTCGGACAGGAAGTCGTCAGCATCTACATGAACGACAAGCTCGATGAATTCGTGATGCTGCGTTATAACCGCCCCTGCGATGAACACGGCCATCTCCAGCCGCCGCTGATCCACCGCGGCGCGATGGCGGAGCTCGACCAGCCCATGGACAACATGGATTCATTGCGCTTCATGACGATCCCGGAATTCCTTGGCATCCCCACGCCGCGTGACCTGCCTTCGGTTACCTTGCCCGCTTCCTCTATCACGGCGCGCGCGGCGCTGGCATTCAAGCCGCCTTACGTTTAAGCGCGCTTTTTCGTCAGTCTTGGATAAACTTCCGCTTCCAGCATTTCCCATCGCGGTTTGTCGACGGCCGCGATCAATACGCAATGCTTGTGCATATCGGGTGTGAAGGGAATGTTTTCTGCAGCCAAGCGCACATAGCCGCCCGCTTCTTCCGCAAGCAATACCGTGGGAGAATGATCCCACGGCGTTACCTTGTTCAGGTGAATGACGAAATCAGCGTCGCCTGCCGCAAAATTCAAAAAGTCGTGCAGAGAGGATCGCACATTGAGGACCTCTTTCACGATGCCGGCGACCGGCTCGAAATGCCATGCCTGCCCGCCGCCGCCCATGCCGACCATCTCGGACAATGTCTTGGCGGTTTGCCGGACTTCCGCCTTTTTGCCATTGATGGTGGCGCCCTTGCCTTTTTGCGCGATCGCCATGCGGTTGCCGGGGCAGTCGAAGACCCAGCTGTATTGCGTGACATTGTTCTGGACGAGTGCGACCAGAATGCCGAAATGGCTGCGGTTGTGTGCGAAGTTGTATGTGCCGTCAATCGGGTCGATCACCCAGATCGGCTTGCCGCTCTTGAAACGCTCCAGCACCGACGCATCTTTCGAGACTTCCTCCTCGCCAACGACATCTGATCCGGGGAGGTATTCGCGGAGCAATGCGCTCAACGCTTTTTCCGACGCCTCATCGGCGACCGTCACGAAATCGCCGGGATTTTTCTCGCGGATGTCGCTGGTCGCCAGATTTTTGAAGCGCGGCATGACTTCGGTTTCAGCCACATGACGCAGGATATCGGCTACTTTTTCGACGTCGATTTGCATAATAAAATACCTACTGATGATGTCATTTTGTAGCAGGAATACAGATGCTTACGCTACCATAATTGCGCGTTGACAGAGATAGCCTTGCCATATACTTTTGCTAAGCTAGCAAAACATAAAAAACGGCAAC
>JAQSWE010000125.1 GCA_029266795.1 Alphaproteobacteria bacterium
ATAACAGACTTCAAGTGGCTAAACGTCTTGGCGCGACAGATATCTTTAACAACAGCGATGGCAAGGCAGTTCATAACGTCATGGAACTTACAGCAGGCCGCGGCGTCGATACGGCTATCGAAGCCGTAGGGCTTCCCTCAACTTTCCAGACCTGTACAGAGATCATCGCGCCGGGCGGCACGGTTGCGAATGTCGGTGTACACGGCATCAAGGCCGATTTACACCTTGAAAAACTATGGGACCGCAACATCACCATAACAACGCGCCTGGTCGACACCGTGTCGACGCCCATGTTACTCAAAACGGTCACTGCAAAACGCATTGACCCGCTCCAGTTGATTACGCACCGCTTCTCGCTCGACAAGGTGATGGACGCATATGACACTTTCAGCCGCGCGCCGAATACGAAAGCCTTGAAAGTTATAATCCATGTCTAATAAGACCGCTGCCATACGCGAGCCGGCAGGGAGATAAGATGACAATACGGAACTTCGACAGTCTTTTTTGCCCCGTTTCCGTCGTGTTGATTGGCGCTAGTGCCACACCCGACACGGTCGGAAACGTCATAGCAGCAAACCTGCTCGCGGGCGGGTTCAAAGGTGCGATCTATTTCGTCAATCCGAAATATTCTTCCGTTTTGGGTCATCCCTGCTATCCCGATATCGAGATGCTTCCCCAGCCACCAGAGCTTGCGGTGATCGCGACGCCGGCCCAGACTGTACCGGACATCATCCGGAGCCTTGCCGCACGCGGCACACATGCTGCAGTCATTATCTCTGCCGGCCTGCGCGAGGCGGGCCTTCTTCCTGACGTGCTCGAGACCGCGCGTGTCAGTGAACTGCGTATCATTGGGCCAAACTGCCTTGGGATCGCCGTTCCCGGAGCGGGATTAAATGCAAGTTTCGCGCATCTTAAGCCCGCAGCAGGCAACGTCGCTTTTATCTCGCAATCCGGTGCCTTGGTTGGTGCGGTGCTGGATTGGGCGTCCACGCGCGAGGTCGGGTTTTCGGCGATGGTTTCGGTCGGCGACATGGCGGATGTCGATATTGGCGACCTTCTGGATTATTTTGCAGCTGACCAAGCGACCGATGCCGTCCTTATGTATCTCGAGCAAGTGACTGCGGCGCCCAAATTTCTGTCGGCCGCCCGCGCCTGCGCGCGGCTCAAGCCCGTCATCACTATCAAGTCGGGAAGGTATCCGGAGGCAGCTAAAGCGGCCAAGTCCCATACCGGTGCGCTTGCGGGAGAAGACCAAGTCTATAACGCCGCCTTTCATCGCGCTGGCATCGTCCGCGTTGCTGAAATGGAAGACCTGTTCGACGCAGCAGAAATACTGAGCCGTGCTAAGCTGCATAAAGGGGAGCGTCTTGCTATTCTCACCAACGGCGGTGGTGCCGGCGTGCTGGCTGTCGACCGGCTCATCGATTTTGGCGGGCGGCTTGCCGCGCTTGCGCCATCAACCTTAGAGAGCCTCGGAAAATACCTGCCCCGGGGCTGGTCGCAGGGAAATCCGGTGGACATCTTGGGGGACGCAGACCCGGCCCGCTATGAGAGGGCTATGGAAATCCTGCTGGCCGACGCTGGCGTCGATGCGTTACTCGTCATGAACTGTCCCGTTGCCTCGACTTCTGGCACGGCGGCCGCAGGTGCCGTTATTCGCGCTGCGGCAACAGCGCATGGAAAAACTGTGCTGACGGCATGGCTTGGCGGTGATGGTACGGCGCGCGCGCGGCATATGTTCGCCACTGCCGGCATCCCGACTCATGATACACCCGACGATGCGGTTCGTGCTTTCATGTACCTGACGGAATACCGCCGTACGCAGGAGTTCCTGATGCGCACGCCCCCGCACCACCCCGAGGAGCAGCAGGGCCGGCGCGAACGCGGTGCTGCACTGATCGCCGAGGCTTTCGCTCGCGGGCGCGAAACCCTAACCGAGTGGGAGGCGAAAACGCTGCTCGCGGCCTACGGAATACCAGTCGTGCCTACCTTTGCCGTGCGCCGGACCGACGAAGTACGCGCAGCGGCCGAAAGCATGCTCACTGGCAGCGTGATGGAACTCGTTCTCAAGATAAATTCCCCTGATATCCTGCATAAGAGCGATGTAGGCGGTGTTACGCTCGGGCTCGCCGAGCCTCTTGCTGCGGAGCGCGCAGCGGAAGAAATGTACCTGCGTATCCGCAAGGTTGAGCCCCAAGCGCGCATTGAAGGGTTCACGCTGCAGCCAATGGTTCGCCGCCGAAATGCGCGGGAACTCATTATCGGGATGACAGAGGACGCGACCTTCGGCCCTGTCATCCTGTTTGGCGCGGGTGGCACGAGCGTCGAGGTGATCCGCGACCGGGCGATCGGGCTGCCACCGCTGGATGAACCGCTTGCGCTTGATCTGATTTACCGCACAAATGTCAGCCGCGCGCTCGCGGCGCATCGAGACAAGCCGGCGGCAGATGTAAATGCCGTCGCACGCGCGCTGGTGAGTTTGTCTGCACTGGTGGCAGACCATCCCGAAATCATCGAACTCGATATCAATCCTCTGCTGGCCGATGAAAATGGCGCTCTTGCACTGGATGCACGCGTCATTGTCCGGCCCGCCCTGCATGGCAAGGGTGGCGGCAACCCGAGGCTCGCGATCCGCCCTTATCCCGCCTATCTGGAGCGGCAAGTGCATATCCGGGATGGCACAGCCCTTATCCTGCGACCAATCCAGCCGGAGGACGAAGAGCTTTATCCCGCTTTCCTCGCGCGCGTAACGCAGGAAGACATGCGGGCGCGCTTTTTCGGTACGCGCGAGGTTACCCATGCGCTGCTCTCCAAGCTCACGCAAATTGACTATGCGCGGGAAATGGCGTTCGTCGCGATTGATCCGGGATCTGGACAACTGCTAGGAGTCGCGCGCCAGATCAGCGATTCCAGCTATTCGACCGCGGAGTTCGCTTTGCTGGTACGCAGCGACATGCAACGGCGGGGCATCGGCTCGGCCCTACTGCATGCCCTGACATCCTATGCCGATTCAGGTGGGATCATCCTTTGGGGATATGTGATGCCTGACAATAAGGCAATGCTTCGCCTGTCAGCCGCCGCCGGCTTCCTTACCTCGCCCGTCGAGGCGGGTTTGTTGCGTATCGAGAGAAAGCGGACCTGAAGAAATTCCGGTGGCACATCCAAACCATGATCAAGAGAACGAGGAGACCCAGTGAAACTGACATTTCTTGGCGCAACGGGGACAGTGACGGGCTCCCGCTACCTTATTGAAGATGACGGAAAACGATATCTCGTTGATTGCGGCCTCTTTCAGGGGCTCAAGGATGACCGCCTGCGCAACTGGCAACCTTTTCCCGTGCCGCCAGCCTCCATCAGTGCCATCGTCCTGACGCACGCGCACATCGATCACAGCGGATATATTCCGCGGCTGGTCCGTGACGGATTTAAGGGGCCGATCTATTGCTCCCACGCGACGCGCGACCTCTGCGCGATTATGCTTCCGGATTCAGGTTTTCTGCAGGAGGAAGACGCTGCCAACGCCATGCGTCATGGTTTTTCGAAACATGCGCCGCCGCTGCCGCTCTATACAAAAGCCGATGCGCAGGCGGCTCTCCCTTATTTCAAGCCGCTGTCCTGGGGCCGCCGACAGGCGCTTGGAAACTTCTTGGGATTCTCGTTGTTCAGGGCGGGTCATATTCTCGGCGCGGCAAGCGTACGGATTGACGATGGCGCGGCATCTTTGCTGTTTTCAGGCGATCTTGGCAGGTTAGACGATCCTGTCATGGTGGCACCCTCTGTTGCGCAAGGTGCCGATTATCTGGTCGTTGAATCTACCTATGGCGACCGATGCCATGACCCTGCCGATCCCGCCGCTGCGCTCGCAGACGTCATCAACAGGACCGTCGCGCGGGGCGGCTCCATTGTGGCCCCCGCCTTTGCTGTGGGCCGGGCGCAGCTTTTGATGTTTTACCTGCACCGGCTGAAAGTAGAGGGCCGGATACCGCCTAATCTTCCGGTATTCCTCGACAGCCCCATGGCAATCGACGCATCGGAATTACTGCAGCTTCATCCCCGGGATCACCGGCTGCCGCCAGACGTTTGCAGGGCGGTATGCGCCACCGCAACCTATACCCGCAGCCGGGAAGAATCCCGGCGCATTGATGACAATGCTATTAACATGCCCGCCTTCATTATTTCCGCTAGCGGCATGGCAACCGGTGGCCGCGTCTTGCACCACCTCAAGCGGTTCATGGGTAATTCGAGAAACACGATACTGCTGGCGGGTTTTCAGGCCGCAGGTACGCGTGGCGCACGCCTTGCTGCCGGTGAAGATGAAATCAAGATCCATGGCGCGCTCCACAAGGTGGAGGCCGAAGTTGTGAAGCTGGATAACATGTCGGCCCATGCGGATTCGCAGGAAGTTCTCGACTGGATTGCCGCTATTCCCAATGCGCCGAAACATATATTTGTGACCCATGGGGAACCGGTTGCGGCCGAGAGCCTGAAGTTACGCATCGGTAAGGAGCTGATGATTGACGCGACAGTTCCTGGCCTCGGCGATAGCTTCGAGTTGTAGACGCTGCCTTGCAGCACGCAGGCCGGAGACTACCGGCGTAATTTCGACTGAAATCAGCACAGAAAAATCTCGCATACATGTATGATGTTGATGCTACTAATGAAATCTGTGGCTTTGCCCGTGAGCTGCCCTTGTTCTCTCGGCTTTTCTGCCTGTTGTGGACACGCTCTTCCGTTGTGTTGGAAGGTCGTATCTTTTTGGGCATTTGGGAACCAATCCTTTCTAAACAGAGAATAATCGCCACATATCTCCTGTAATAACAAGAATTGAAATTGTATCCTAGACCTAGTTGATAGAGGTAATGACCACTCCACTGCGGGATAGAATGAAGAACGTGTTCGAAAAATACTTTGTTGCCAACGCCTTCCGGCAAAGACAGGCTAACCGCGGAAAATTGCCCAAGTGGCTGTTGTTTTTGATGCCGTTTGTTTTTCTTGGTGTGGCGTTCAGCATTGCGACGGGTTTAATTGTGTCGGCGGCAAATCTTTACCGGCTACTGCATCCGGAATTTCCTCCGCTCCTGTCGCAAGGATCTATTACGCTTGCGCAGGCGCTGATCCTTTTCCCTTCCCTGCTCGCCGGGATATGCATCAGCGTCTCCGCGTCAAATCTACTCCTGCGGTTAATTAAACCTATCCGAAAAATTCTTGACCAGAACACCCAGGGAGTTTCTGGCGCTTCTTTCAAAGAAGGCATGATGGCGGGAAAGCAGTTAGCGATATTCGTCGGGTTGCCCGCCCTTGTCCTTATTCTTTTGGGTATTTGGGCGCCCTGGGCTTCACCGTGATGGCAATGTGAATACGCAGGTTCCCCTGTAACTCAGATTCTTACTTGGAGCGTGCCGACTTCTATGCCGCGCCAGTTTTTTTGGACGGGTAGGGCTGTTGCGCGCGCGGCGTCCAGCACCTTCGCGTCGGCGAGGCCATGCTTTTCAAGGATGGCATAGAGACCGGCCTGCGCCGCGCGGGTGTGGCCGTCTTCGGCTTTCAGCGCGATGACCGTATCCTGATCGGGGATGACGCAGGCATATACGCCTTCGCCGCCGATCTTGCACATGATTTTTCCAGCAGCTGCTTTCATCAATACCGTATCAAGGCGTCCCGTGCCGCCCACCAGCTCGGGGTGTTCGACCATCGCCTGAAACAGATGACGGCAGGCCGTGCTGCGCGCGCTGCCGAGGCTGTCAGGGTTCATGAAGCGCGCAAAACCCGCTGCCAGTGCCGAAAGTGGCATGAGCGGGTTGGGGGCAGAACAGCCATCAACACCGCAGGTCGCGCGCGTAACGGCAACGCCGCAAATCTCCCCGACCGTTGTCATGATCTTGTGCTGCGCGGGGTGGTTGAATTCGGTATATCCCGCATGATCCTGCTTCATGTGGCGGCAGAGCGTCAGCATGCCGGTATGTTTGCCGGAGCAATTATTCGACAGGATCGTGGCGGGCGAACACGGCGACGCATAAGGCGCATGTGCGCCGCATTCCAAGGCGCTTTCATCAAGCCCGAGGCGAGACAGCCATGATCCTGTCGTTAGTACATGGTTCTGCTCCCCCGAATGCGAGGCGCAGGCGAGGGCGACTTCGGCGTTCGATAATCTGAATTCAGTCGCCGCGCCGGATTCCATCAGCGAAATCGCCTGCAGTGGTTTCAGGGCAGAGCGGGGGAAGGTCGGGCGTTCTGCATCACCGTAAACGGCCTTGATCCTGCCCTTGCCATCCATCAGCACAGCATGAACCGCATGACGGCTTTCCACGGCGGGGCCGCGCCAAAGCTCGATTGTCAGGGGATGTGAAGACATGTTACTTGTACTGGTTCGCAAACATCTCGGCGGGCGGGCAACGCATCAGCTGCTGGCGGACTTTCAGTTCCTCGTCATAGGCGACCATCTGCTGGCGCATTTCCAGCTGGCGCTGTTTCAGCTGCTCGCTGTAACTGACATGTTCGGCAATTGTTGCGGCCTGGCGGGCATTCAATTCCTGCCCTTGGGCAATCGTTTTCTGGCGCTCGGCCAGTTGCGCCTCTTTCAACTGCGCGCCATAGGCGACAATTTTTTCACGGTTGGTGGCCCAGCCGCGCTGTAATTCCGCGGTATAGGGGTGCGTCCGCTGTGCTTCCTGCGCTGCCTTGAAACCGCCGCAGGTTTCCTGACCGCTGGTCTTCGGCGGTGTCATGCGGTGCGCCATGTCGCGGTCGACGGCATTGGCGATTGCCGAGATGGCGGCGTTGGGCGACATGTTGCCGAGGTTTGTATCAATCTTGCTTTCATCTGGCGCGGGCGGGGGAAGGGATGCTGCTGTTTCCTTGGGCGTTGCGACAGGCGCATCCACCGGAATATCGGCGGGCGCTTCCTGCCCTGCGGCCTTGTACATTTCCTGTGTCGCGACGGCGGCGGGGTCGGTCTTTTTGCAATCGCCCTTCACGCAAGACATGTCAGGCTTAGCGGCCATGGCGCTGGCAGGCAAAGCGAGCGTGAGCGCGACAAGAACGGAAAGGGCGTATTTCATGGCAGCCTCTTATGAATCATAATGACTAATCATTATAACCCTGACCGGCGCTTTTGGCAAAAAACGGCTATACGTTAAATCAGAGCCGTTTGCGGATCGACGGCTTGGTGCAATTCAAGCCCAGAAAGTCGATTTCATCGTCCCGCAACGAAGACTGCCCGCCAAAATGCTCGATATTCCAGCCTATAGCGGCGAGGTTCAACCGCCCGCGTAATTCGGAATCGCGTAGCGCCATGTCCAGCAGCATGCGTTGGTAAATAACCGTGCCGCC